>CAZJZR010000121.1:0-8698 GCA_964550475.1 uncultured bacterium | reverse complement strand
CACTGCAAAATTAGCACCGTCATTAATCAACGGTTTGGGGTGCTCAACGCCTTGCGGCATCAGAGGTTGGCTTTTGCTGGTGAATGGTGAATGGTGGATGGTGAATAGAGTTTGGATCGGCTCAAGGTTTCACAACATCACAGTTTGATTCTTACTCATCACTATCCACCATCCACTATTCACTATTCACTATTCACTTTGGGTTGCCGAGGTGTCCACGTCCAAGCGTTGGGGGGTGGGGTAGTAGCGGGTTCTTCTAAGGGGGCATAGAGTCCACTGGTTGTCTGGCTATTATCGGCTCGATCAATTCCAACCGTGAGGCGATACGATCCTCGCATGGGTGGATCATCGGGCTGCATTTTCACATACCAACGGGTTAAGGGTGGTTGATCGATGATATCGATGCGATCGAACAAAAAATTGTTGTCCCCAGCAAAGGGTAATCCATACCGAGGGGTTGCCAATTCTCCTCGTAAACCCTGTTGAACTTGCTGAAGCAACGCTGGCGCAGCTTGTACCCCCAACACCATATCTAAACCAACTAAAAACTCCCGCCGCACCGGAGTAATCCAATACTTTGCTCCGTGGGTTCGTTCTTTCAACTCCTTACCCGATGCCCCCACCGGATAACTATGGAGTTGTTGGTAAAGGGTACAAACTTCAGGCTCCGTAACAGCAAACCCCTCACCCATGGTTGCATCAGTGCAAGGCACCCCGATCGCTAATTGCAGGCAGGGCAGATCATCACGAATCAACGTGGTTGGACGATCTAAGCCAGTCCGCATCTCAATCCCTGCCAAATTCAGCACCAAACCTAATGCTGTAGAAGGCGGCATAATGGGAGCCGTAGCCCGGTACACCCCAGCCTGAAACCCTCGAAACGCTGCAAACGGAGCACGAATCCTTAGCCAGAGAACATCCATGGTTGATCTCCCCTAGGCTAAGAAAGCATTGGCTAGGTCTGCCAATAGTTTCTGTGGGTTGTCGTAGAAATGAACGCCAGCAGTGGTTAACGCTTGCTTGCGCGTCGGTTCCATGTCACGCGCTAGTTCTCCCCCAATCCAGAACTCGTCCCCAGGCAAATCATTGCTATTAATCCGGTTTAGCTCTGGGAAGTTGCCTTGTTCATCAAACCCATAGGTGTTGTAACCCGCCACCAAATTAGGAGTCAGACGCGCCACAATGCTTTTGGGAGCCATTTCGTAATAGCTGCGGGCATGACCACCCGCCACATCAGCAAGCTGGGCGATCGCCTGCAACAATGCCTTTGTCCACTCTGGCTTGTCTTTGCAGTCGGCATAGGCCAAAGCAAAGGGATATTGATAAGCGGTATGGGAAACTTCCCGATGCAGCAGAGCAGAGGTAGATGAATTTTTCCATGGACTTGCGCCAGCATTCAGCGGGGATTGGTGAAACGTGGCATCAAAGCGATAAGGTGTGAGAGCCACCGCCAGATTCATCCGCAACACACTATCCCGTTTCGCAGGAATTCCCTTGTTCTTTTTGATCGCGTCATTGTCTGCCACCATATAACCAAACAGAAAATCATCGGCATATTTCTCAGCATTGGGAAACTCTTTGAACTCTACCGCCAGTTGGTCTTCATCATGCAGGCGTTTCCGGTTACAGGGAAGCCCAGCTTTGATTAACAGTTCCCGCAACGCATTCCGCATGGATTCGGGGCTGATGATGGTGTATTCCTGCTTGCCCTTAGCAATTTTCTGCAACACGGTGCGGTTTTCTTCACTCTCACCCCGATAGTTAGAACTAGGTGCGGGATAGGTGAGAACGGTAGCAAACAAATTCTTATTCATAGTGATGATGTCCTTGGGAATGGTGAAGAGAACTAGCTGTTAGCAGACAGAGCCAGCAACGTGAGTGTCCGGATTTTGTCGGTTTCTTGGTACAGGGCTTGGGTCAGATCAACATAAACATCCGATTTCATGTGTTGCGGTACAGAACACAAACTCGACACAAAGTAGTTAATAAAATCCATTGGCTCAGTGCGGCTACGAATATCCAAAAAGGCGGACTTGGCAATTTTGGCTTTTGCTTCGGCATACTTTTTATAGTCAGCCCGTTGATTTAATTCCTCAGATTTCAACCCTTTCCACTCGGCTTTCCACTCCAAGTCATACTTGGCTTTTAGCTTGCGGGTGACATAGGTGTTAACCAGTCGAAAAATCAGCGGTTCGACTACAGAAGTTTCTGTGGTTGTAGGTTCATCCATCGCACGTTCCTCATCTATCAATAGCTTGAATTTTTCGCGAACATCTCGCCGAAAGTAATCATCTTCAATGCTGCGCTCGTAGGGGAGCGTACACAGTAGGGCATCAAATCCGGTGTACCAGGGGGAATGGTTGACCAAATTCAGCAAACATTGCCGCCGAAATAACGGACTCCAATACCCGTCTCGAATTTGTACATAGTCATCAATCATGGAATCCTCTGGTTTGAGCCGAGAAATTCCTAAAACTCGAACGTTATTTCCTTGTTTTTCAGTGTGGATAACATCAACTCCCAACACAGCGGAGGCTGTGCGTTGTTCCCCTGTGGTTTGGGTTAGGCGATCGCTCAACCGTCGCATTAAATCCAACGCACTTTCAATCGCCAAATCGACAATGCACTCACGGGGGCGATAGCCAGAAAGGTCAATGCTGCGTCCTGCTAAAACTTTGGGTAGGCGATCGCAAAATCGCTTCAAGTTGTACACATCAGGAATTGCCAACGCATAGCCAACAAAATCCCGTTTGCCCTCATTGTTCACCACCGCTGGCACATAAATTTGAGCCGCAAATAACCAGAAATGCAGCAGAAATTGAAACCGTGCCCGGTCTTTGAACGGCACATTCTCAGCATTATTCGCCTGTGCCCCCAGAAAATAGGTACTGGGTAAATCAACCGTAAACTCTTCTGGTTGAATCAATTGTTTCCAAACATTGATTGCATCGTCCTCATAAATGCCCTCTGCTCTAGCTTCAAACGGCTTCCGAGTTGCAGGCACACCCCGCAAAATACTCCACACCATATCCCGCCAGAGTTTGATCCAGTAGCCATTTTTGCCCTGTACGCTCTTGTCGTAACTGGGATCCGCTAAAAATGACCCTCCTGGAACGACTACAGGGTAGATATAGACTTTCTTGGTTTTACTTTTGCCTTTCGCGTCGGTTTCTTGTCGTTCGTCTTCTCGTAAGGGAGGAATAACCTCCTTCTGCTTATTCTTCAGAGGTTGTGCCCGTTCTTGCTCCTCCACACTGGCGGCATAAATTTCATCAAATAGAGCAGCTACACCGGCTTGATTAAGAGTGATAGTTACTCCCGTCTCATTAAGGTGTGTAAACTGACAAATCGCTCCATTCTTCACCCGTTGCTTAAAGCTGGAATCATCCGCTTGTTGCTCTAACCAGCGGATGATCAATAACAACCCAGCTAATCCGGCACGATGCTGGGATGAAGGCAATTCCGCTAGTTGATAGTCTAGGGTCAGCAATTCAACATCTGACTTAGTTTTTAGCTTGGCCAAAATCTGAGTCCTCTATTACTTAAAAGGAATGTATTCAACCACATTGCGCCATTCGTCTGGTTCCGAGGCTTGGGCGATCAGTTCCAAATCTTGGACAAATTGCCCAATTGTGCCCCCTAATTGATGGCCAAAAATTAAGCCAGCAAATGGTTTTGCTTCCTGTTGCCACCGCTGCGCTAGCACCCGAAAGCGAATATCGTGGGTAAACAAGACCCGATTCAGTACCGTTGCCCGTTCCAGCAGTTGGTCATCAGGGAGCAAATTGGCTGCATCTTCAATCGCGGTTAAGACATCCACCCCTCGACGGCGCAATTGATCAGTGATGGCTTGGGGAACATGGACATCCATATACAAGCAAATAGCCATCTAAAACACCCCTTGAGCTTTCATCCGCAGATAGAAAGGGGATCTCTGAGCCACTGATTGATCCTGTTGCACCTGTTGCCACTCGGCTCGAATTTCCTGATCAACTTCTGCCTGATGATCAAAGTAGTAACCCATGGCTGCATGGGTTTCTGCCAAAGTCAGATAGGGATGCTGGCGGCACATTTCCTGCACTGACCAGCCATAGGCCAAGTAGTCCATGACAATTTGAGCAACACGAATGCGGGGATGGCTGAGAAGGCAAGCAGGCTGCCCTTCTGTTGCTTGAATATGGGGATAGGTCAATTCACGAGTTTGCATAGATTTCGTTCCTAATTCAGTTCACTTGCTTGAGGGTAGATCAACTTTCTTAAAACTAATTAGCCAAAGGTCTTTCCGTTTGGGACTGCCTTTGAAAGATGCTGAGGCTGTGTGGCCATCGATTACACGGGTATACGGCAACTTGCCAGTATGCTTGGCTCGATTTAGGGTTGATACTGAGATTCGCAAAAGTCGAGCGGCTGTTTCTGTGTCAACTTCGTAGGGTATCCGCTGTTCATTTAAGAGTTCATATGCGATTGCTTAGCCAAGATTTACCTCCTCTAGAGCCTTTAGATCCGTTGTAATAAAGCCAAGATGCGTTTGGTAGCGATCGGGCGCACCACTCACGACATTGAGATACTTCGGTAACCAACTCGGTCGGGTGTTACCTGCCTCTAGCCATGCCTTCACCCATTTATGGGGAACGTTGACCAGAAACCCGTCATAGGGTTTGCGAGCTTGAATCAATTGCTCTATCTCGGCCAAATCAGAGTCCAAAACGCAGGGCACCGCAAATTCTTCTGTATCCCGAAACGAGTCAGGGATAGCAAAATAACCGCTATTGAGAAATGGTGCTAAATCTGCGGCCTTCCGTTCTGATTTGGAAAATATCTCCAATCCAGTGGCCAATTGATGCTGACTGACCAAACCGGCCCCCAAACTATCTAAAAATGCTTTGCTATTCTCCAAATCCTCCTTTTCATAGGGTTTGTGACCGGGCGGACTATAAAGATATAGGGTGGCAAACGGACGCTTCAGATGGCGATTGGCGCGGCCAAATCGTTGCACCAACGAAGAAACTGGCGCAATTTCGGTAATTAAGACATCTGCATCCAAATCCAAACTCATTTCACATACTTGGGTTGTTACAGCGATCGCAGGTTGGGAAGCCTTGCTATCAACCCATGCAAATGCGGCAACCGTTTTGGCGTGAACCTGTTGGCGATCGCACAAGCGAAACCGACTGTGATAGGTCAAGATTTCAGTGTTTAGAACCGTTTCAAGTTTCTGAGCGATGGTTAAACAGCGATCGACCGTATTCACTACCCATAGCACCCGTAACCCCTGCTGATAGGCTGTAACCGCTTGGTCAAAGGCCGCACTAAAGTTAGCCACAGGTTCTAAATGATAACGATCAGCCTGTTCCTGTTGTTTGAGATCCGCCAACGATTCATGGTGCCGATCGTGTTCTGTGGGAAAAACCGTTAAACCCGCCGCGACCAACTCCTCCCGTCGGGACTTGGGTAATGTCGCTGTCATACAGAGAACTGGAATGTTAAAGTTCTGCAAAAAACTGATCAGCGTGTCAAACATCAGCCGATCAAAGCTGTGTACCTCGTCAATAATCACGGCACTATCAGCTAGGACAGGCAATAGACACATGCTCTGGTAGCTGTGAACCATGAAACTCAGGAATTGATCCACAGTGGCACTGAAGAATCGCTTTGCCCAAAACCCCAACGCATACAACCGCTCATCCGCTTCAGTACGATAGGTCTTATTCGCGATCGCCTCACTGGGATTATCGGCCATCGCCTCTAACTCATACTTGGCTGTCCCCGTAATCAACGCCGCATCAGCTTCTGGTGCCCAACCGACATAATCCCGAAACCCTTCGGTTGCCGTTCCCCTAGTGGGATAGAGAAAGATAACCTTACCAATTTCATGCTGTTGCACTTGTTGTTCTGCCCATTTCCAAGCCGCCATGGTTTTACCACCGCCACAAGCCACCAGCAACAAAGCCTTGTGACCCTGTTCAGCCGCTTGGGTTTGGAACGCATGAAATCGAAAGGACTGTTGAGTCTTCCGTTCAATCTGCTGAATCCGAGGCAGAATAATTTTTTCTGAGATCTCGTTGGGGGCGATCGCCTCTGAATGCACAATCGCCTCAATCCAATCCGCAATATCATGGCTTTCCCGCACCAAACCAGAAGCCGCCGCATCCGACACGATCAACCCAGCCTTAACAGCCACCAGCAATAATCGACGTTCTGGACTATCAGCTAAGTCATCCTCTAGGTTATCGGCAAAATCCATTCCCTTACGGCGTGCCTTCTCCCAAACTGATCCAGCCTTCCAGCCTTCCCTAGGCAAGGCCGGGAAAGAGGCTAAGCCTGTCAAATCTGCAATTCGTTCTAAGACGCGGATGACTTCGGTATGCTGGAAATATAGATGGACTAGCTGCTTAGGCGTTTGAGGTTGGCACCATTTGTAGTTTTTGCCATTAATATTGGTTTCTTTCCGAGACGCTTTCAGATGGTGCGATAAAACCGCCGCAGTAATCACATCCACATCTAGGTTGGAATTTTTACTTAACCATTGGCGAATCTCTGGCAAACACAAGACTAACGCACTCAAATGTTCATGGCGTAAGGTTTGTGGTACAAACCCTGGGTTAGATACCGCCGTATAAAAATCCTCATTCGCCTTACCCAAATCATGAAACAACGCTGCTACTTGTAAATTCAGTAAGAATTGTTGTTGGGCTGGCTCTCCAGCAATTTGGAAAAATCGACACCAATTCCGCCCCCAACGCCCATCTAAGCGGAAAATCCGTGTGGCGCAATTCTCTGTATCTTGCAAATGTTGCGCTAGTGTAATCGGAGGTCTGCCAGGACGCTGACTCTTGGCTAGTAGTTCAGTTGGTAAATTAGGCATCATAAAACCTCCAAGCGCGAGGGAATGGAGTAAAGATGCCACAACCCATACGGTGCTTACCCCCTAATCCGACCTGTTGCAGTTTGATGGAGTCTTCATCATTCAGATCGGTGACGATCAAGCTAAACCCAACTACCGAATAGGTTTTAATTTTGATCGCCTTGCGACTGGGTTCGCCTTCCTCATTCAGGGGCAAAATTAAAGTGCCTTGAATACCTAGTGCATCTAGTTGCCGTTGAGCCGCTTCCTTGAAGGAGTCTGGTTCTTGAAACTTTTTAATCGTGACAATACGCGATCGCAGCTTATCCGTCGGTTGTAATGGATAAATTTGAGGAATCTCCAATTGAATCGTGTGGCTGCCAATCGTCAAGGATTGTCCAGCCAAGGGCAAAACTAACCCAATCTTGGCAGGGTCATAGGGCAAGCGAATTTTGAGTCGTGACTGTCGAGACAAATGGATTTTGCCTTGTTTGTCAGGTTCACCCGCAATTGTTTGAATGCTTAATTCGTCCTGTTCATGGATGTCAGGGCAACGGTGCGCGATCGCACTATACAACCCATAGCCATGATCCGCAGGTAATGTCTGCCCCACCACCCCAAAACTCAACTCCACATAGGGCAGCGATCGCAACTCCCCATGAATCGAACCCGTTTCCAACCTCAACATCCCTCAACCCTCCCCCAAAAAAATTGACATACTTTAATACATCCATACTAATTTTTCCCCGTCACCCCATCACTCCCCACCTCCCCCACCCCATACCCTCGCTGCATCCTCCCCACCTCATCCCGCATCAGCCGCACCAACTCCGGTGGAGCCTGCACCACCGCCCCTTGGCCGTAGAACATCACCCACCGCTTCACCTCATTTAGCCCCCGCGCTACAAAATGCAGCGTCAGCGACCCATCCCCGTGTTCCTCAATCTGTTGCGTCGGGTGCCATCGCCGCTCTCGAATGTAGGGAGCCGTCGGCACATCAAACCAAATCACCACCTCCTGCGGAATCCCGCCTACCTCATACTGAAACGCCGACTCAATATGCGCCTCTCGGTCAAAACTCGGATCCACCTCAAACCGCTCATTCAACAAGCGAATCGACTGAATCCGATCCACCCGAAACCAACGCGGCTCTTGGCGGTTATGGCACCAACCCGTCACATAGGGGTTATGGGGCGAAAAATGCAACACATAGGGGTCAAACTGCCGCTCCGAAACAGCTTTTCCCGGCGTGGCATAGCGCATCCACACCCGCCGCTGTTGTTGCGCCGCCTGTTCCAACACCTGCCACACCTCCGGGTTCAGATTCAACTCCGCCCCTTGACGAAACAGCACATGCTCATCCGCCAAATGGCGCAAGTCCACCCAGGTTTGCTCCGGTAACCGCTGCGCTAACTGACTAATTGCCGACTGCAACTGCTGCCGATAGGCCGATCCGGCATAGGCCGACAACATCCGCGCCCCCAACACCAGCGCAAACAGTTCCCCTTGGGTGAGGGGAATACTGGGCAATCGCCAATCTGGATCCGTGTAGTGGTAACCCCGCGCTTTCGTCCACACCAGGGGAGCCTGGTAGCGATCGCGCAAAAAATCGAGATCAGTCCGAATCGTTCGCTCACTGATCTCCAACGCCTCAGCCAGTAACCCTGCGGTTTGCCGCTGGCCAGAGCGAAGGAGTGCGTCAATTTTTAATAACCGTTCCAACTGACGTGACATAGCCCACCCTACTTAGGCAATCCATCACCGAATACAGACTGAATCTATCCAGTGGTGTATCAGGTGGTATAGGTCACATCTTAAGCAGCCTACCCTGCAAAAACACTTCCGGGTTGAGAA
>CAZJZR010000120.1:0-8701 GCA_964550475.1 uncultured bacterium | reverse complement strand
CTATTGTTAACTGGCCATGCTAACTGCCCAGTAATTACCTGAGCAGTTACGGGTATAGAGTTGCGTCACATTTGCAGGCATGACCGCATCGCCGCTGACACGATGCCCACACCACCGCCAGCGGCTATCAACCAATGTTCAGATGCAGAATCAGATTCAGAAGTAGACGGTTAGAACCGATAGGTCGGCACCCTCACGACAAATCCATTCGTGGGTAAATCAGCGGGGCGCAAACTCAGAGCATCACCCACCGATCGCACTGCTCCTTGGGGCATCAGTTTGAGAAATTCGTCCACACCGCTGATGTCGCAGGTATTGGCATCGGCAGCACGGGTGCGGAAATGGGTGGGAATCACCAACCGAGGATTGAGGTTCTCGATCGCCGCTTTGGCTTCTTCGGCGTTCAATGCCTTAGGGCCACCACCCACCGGGATCAACAGAACATCGGGGCGACCCATCAAAATTTTCTGTTCTACGGTAATCGGGCCACCAATGCCGCCCAAATGCAGGATGTTGAGTCCGCCTTGGCTCCACCGCCATGCCACATTTACGCCAAATCGCCGCCCACCGACGCGATCGTGGTCGGTGCCGATGCCTTGGATTTGCGTGCCTGTGAGTTGATAGACCCCTGGTTCAAATAAAATTCTGGGATTTCCGGGCAAACCTTCCACATGCCCTTCATCAAATAAGCGACTGCTGAGCAACACCAAATCTGCCGCCACGGTGGGGGGACGATAACCAGCGGTGCAGCCAATTTTGCGGAATGGGTTGACCAAAATCCGCCGTCCACTACCCGTGAACAGGAAGCAGGTGTGCCCCAGCCACTGAATTGACACTGATCCACCCGTTTGAGCTTGGGCAGTCTGAAGTTTGGCAGTCAATCCCAGCCCAGATGCCGACAACACGCTGGCTCCCAGGTAGCGTATCAATTTTCTCCGCTGCATAGTTTCCTCATTACCACAACATCGGGCAGCCCTCAGACTACCATTTTCCGGCCATGGATGAACCGACGTTACGCAGATTTTGCCCGATCGCCGCCGTTTTGACAACTCTCCTGTTAATCATCCCTAAAGCCGCGATCGCGTCAACACGGGTATCGGTGCCACGACAAAATCATGCGGCTCTGTATCATGCGGCTCTACCAACTTGTCATCTGCGGTCATGTCAGGGTTACTGCCGAATCGTCATAACCGATCAATCCATTGGGCTTGTTCGGGCAGTTGGGCAGCTTGCTGGCCGGCAAAGCGGGCATAGTTGCAGAACAGGTTAATCGGTGTACTGATTAGGTCTACCCAAGGAGCTTGTCTGGTTGCAACTTGGGGACTTTTGGTTGGGACTTCTTTCAACAACCAGCGGGTGAGGAGATAGGCGGTTTTCTGCCAGGTGATCGGTTGCATCAGGTCAACGCCGTGCAGTTGGTGCAGGTATTTGTTCGATCGCCCATAGCGTCGCCATTGACTGTCCAGTTCGGCAAAACTGCCCCGATGGCGATGCAGCACTAACGCCTGTTCAGCAAAGGCAAATCTCCAGTCCGTTTGTTGTTGAATCCGCCAACACAGATCGGCATCGCCGCCTGTGGTTAGGTAAGGCCGGAATAGGCCAATCTGTGCAAATACTTGTCGTCTGACGGCTAGGTTGGCGGTTTGACCGTAGGGGTAAAACGGATGGGCGAGGGTGTCTTTTTGCGAGAGTACCCCTTGGCGTTCCGAATGGCGTTCTAACCAATTAGCGGGGGTGAGGGCGTTAATCTCACCCACCACAAAGCCAATGCCGGGATCGGCAAAGGGTTTGACCAATTCCGTTAACCATTGCGGTTGGGGGCGACAGTCGGCATCGGTGAAGGCGAGGATATCGGCGGTGGCGGTGCGGATGCCTGTGTTCCGGGCGGCGTAGGAGCTTTGGATTTTGGTTTCTGTCAGGGGAATGATCGTGGGGTGACCAACCGTTTGGCTGGCTGTTTGGTAGGCGGCCTGTAATAGTTGAGGGGTGCGATCGCCACTATTGTTATCTACCAACAAATATTCCACTTGTTCAGTAGGATAGGTTTGCGATCGCAAACAGTCCAGTAAATCTGGCAAATCCGCCGCGCCATTATAAATTGGCACAATTACTGAGACCTTTGGTAATATTTGCGCCATCGGGTTGCCCCAACTATCCATCTGTCAATCCTATGCCTCAGGTTAGTGTTTGTATTCCCACCTATAACCGTGCTCAGTTATTGATGGAGGCTGTTGAAAGTGTCATCCAGCAAACTTACTCCGATTGGGAACTGATTATTTGTGATGACGGTTCTCAGGATAACACTGCTGATTTGGTTCAGGCAGTCATTGATCGGTTGGCAACCCAAGCGGGTACCGCTCGCATTAACTACATTCGCCATCCCCAAAATATTGGTAAAAGTAATAACATGCGGTCGGGGTTTGAAGCGGCAACCGGGCAGTATTTTATTAAGTTTGACGATGACGATCGCCTCACCCCGGACTTCCTCGCCCAAACCGTGGCTATCTTAGATCAGCATCCAGAGGCGGATTTTGTCGGTACAGATCACTGGATTATTGGCTCCACCAGTCAGCGTGACCTGGCGGCGACCGATTTGAACTCGCAAAAATGGGGACGCACGGGGCGATCGCCGGGGCTTGTGCCCAATTTGTTAGAGGTGGTATTTGTCCAGCAAAGTTTTCAAGTGGGAGCCACCTTATTTCGGCGATCGGCGTTGGTGGAGGTGGATTATATGCGCCCCAACCTGGGTAATTGTGAAGATAACGATTTATTTGTCCGGTTAGCTCTAGCGGGAAAACACGGCTATTACTTGCCATCGCGGTTGATGGAATACCGGATGCACGCAGAGCAGCAAGGGATTGACCGCGATATCCGTTACCTGCGCGATAAATTGGATTATCTCGATAGTTATCGGTTTGTGCCGGAGTCTTTGGAACAGGTGCGGCGATCGCGGCTGACCGAAACCCAGTTGTTGTTGGGGTTACGATTGGTGATCCAAGGTGATAGCCAAGCGGGTCGGCGGCTGATCCAAGCCGGACGAACCGCTGCACCAAAGAAGGCAATGGTGGGGTTAATCCTATCCTACCTGCCTCTGTCGTTCCGCCAAGCGGTGCTGACGGGATTTCGCAACCTGCGTCCCAAGGATTACAGCGATCGCGTCCGCGCCAAGAGCTAACTCATCTAGAACTGATAATCCACATTATCTTTGTCATACACACGGGATGCATAAACCAAATTTCCCTTGTACTGATTTAAGACTTTTCTGAGCTTAACCACACTTGGATCTACTTCTACCACTTTAGGACTAGCTACTTTACTTAAAACAATTCTGGCGAAAACCTTGCCTGTAATTTCAGATTGGAAATCCTCAAGAGTTTGTCTTAACTGTGCAACCGCATGGAGCAAATCTCGACCTTTTAGCTCAATCAAATACACATCTTTTGTACTGCAAACGATCAACATAAAATCACATTTAGACCGATCTTGAGATGGAATCACGCATCCATCAATTTTGACTTTACATACTTTACGCCCTGATGGATTTTGGAGAATATATTCTTTTTTATTCTCTTTAACTACAATTTTTGATCCGTGGGAACACTCTGTACAATTGGGATAAATGGCTTTTATTTCCTCGCATGTGATCATTATGATTAATCCTCAAGCTCAAATAGCCGATTAAAGGTATCGACAATCACATCCGATGCCTTATCGATTTCTGCTGACTGAATTAAATGAAGATCTGTATCCATAATTGAACGAGCATAACCCTCTTCCAGCATAAATGCATTGACTTGACCAGAGTCAATCCATAATTGACGGTCAATGACTGCATCCACTGCTTCAGGTTTTTTAGAACCTAATGTGTGAGCGTAAAGGTTGTTATTCAACGCTGAGAGAATGTATGGACTGTGGGTTGTTATAATAATTTGGCTATTACCCTGATTGAATAACAGAGCTAACAAGTCAACTATTTCCTTTTGAGCAATGGGAAATAGATGCGCTTCCGGTTCTTCAACTACTAAAAAAAAGTTGCGTTGCTCGATAATCAACAGAACAATTAACAGTAGAATCCAAACAACCTCCTGTTGTCCAGAGGAAACAAAATTAATTAAAGCATTACTGCCATTACCAAAATCAATTCGATCCACGCCATTTTCATACCGATAGGAACCTTTTAAAATAGAATTGATTAAACTTTGGGCTAAGTTAATAGCATACTTAACCTTAGGATTAAGCTCCTTATCATTATCATTAAGCCGCTCTTGGACAAAGCTGGAAAACCCTCGGTGAAAAAGTCCCCTAGTATTATCAATTCGAGCAATAAAATTTTGCATCAGATAGTCTAATTTAGTTAGGCTGTCTGACTCTGAATTGGGATCACTTTTCTCCCATTCGTCCATTTCAATGTTATGTCGCTGCTGAGACAATATGGTGATTAGACTGCGACCAGCAGGTAAAAAGAGCAAATCTCTATCGTCATCGTCATTAAAAAGTTTGTTAACTTGAGTTCCAATATCCTCAAATAGGCTAGCTTCTTTTGCCTTGATTGTGCTTAATTCCCTAGAAGAAAGGAAGCCTGATGGGCGTGTTTCACCACTGACACGTTCGATTTGCTGTACTAGAGCGCGAAATCCTGATCCAAACTTTTTGTTAAAAGTGATATCTGTATAAAGATTATTCTGCTGAACTTCCACTCGCACCCCATTCCCGTATTCAAAAATTAGATGCATTTCGGGAAACTGAACAACGGAACCGTATATTTTCAGGAACTTTTGCTTAGAAAGCTTGGCAAAATCATTTACAAGCTCATTAAACTGCTTCTGCTCGTAACTTTTATATAGATAACCAATCAAATCATCCCGCAAGGATTTGAAGAAAAATATCGCTTTGCTAATGGTACTTTTACCACTAGCTTGAGAACCAATAAAAACCAGAAAATCTTGAACATCAATAGTGACTTCTTTGATGCAACCAAAATTACTAATATGGAGCCTTTGGTTCATATGTAATTACAGCACGACTGATCGATTTTGGATGGTTCGATTTTCAACTACCTTACCATAATCCAATTTGATCACCCGATCGGCGACGGGGAAGTATTGGTCGTCGTGGCTGATGACGAGGACGGTTTTGCCGCGATCGCGCAATTCCGTCAAAAACTGGTTGTAGAACAAGGCTTTGAAGGTGGGGTCTTGATCCGCCGCCCATTCGTCAAATAGATAAATTGGCCGATCTTCTAAATAGGCTGTGAGTAGCGTTAACCGTTTACGCTGGCCTTGAGACAGGGCAGTGGTGGATAAATAGCCGTCGATCACATTGACTTTGTGGGTCAGTTGCAGCTTTTCCAGATAGGATTTTGCCCGTTGATCCAAGTTGGGATCATCCATCCCTAGGAGGCGATCGAACAGGTAAAAGTCAGCAAATACAACGGAAAAATGTTGGCGATACCACTCGCGATTTTCGGCAGTAATCGGGATACCATCTAGGCGAATTTCCCCTGCTTCCGGCAGGTATAGCCCGGTTAACAACTTCGCCAGCGTTGATTTGCCGCTACCATTCCCCCCGACAATGAACACCAACTCCCCAGGCCGAAAGTCCAAATCCACGGGGCCAAGGGTAAAGTTGTGGTCTTCGCCTTCTCGGTGGTAGGCGCGGCTGACCCCATCCAGTTCCAGCTTGTGCCAGTTGCGCTGCACCGGAGCCGGAACAGTCAGCGTTTCAGATTGGCTCGCCAACGACAAACCGAGGGACTCAATCTTCTGTAAGGCAATGCCAGCCTTGCTGAGGACGGGCAGGTTATTCACCAAATTGTCCATCGGTAGCAGCAGAAACATGAAGGTGAGGATGTAGCCCGATAGGGTTTGGGGGCTGAGGGTGATGATTTTGGGCAGGGCAAACAGGACAAAGCCAGCGGCAAAGAAGAACAGCAACTTGCCCCAACTGGAGGTGCTGGCAAAGAACGATAGACCTAGGATATTGTGGCGGCGGTAAATCTTGGCGGTGGCCTGGAGGTCTTCGGTGAGGAATGCCTGCCGTCGTTGGTAGTTGAGCTTCAGTTCCTTTACGCCATCGGTGACGGTGCGGAAATGGTTGAATAGCCGATCCTGATCGTCCCGTGCCAAGGTGAGGTAGGAGCCGCCTTTGCCCAACAACAGTTGGCAACTGCCGAGGGCGATGACGACGAATACGCATACCATTAGCAATACTAGCCAGGATAGCCAGGTGATGTAGACTAAACAGCCTACGACGATCGCCAAGTCAATGCACAGGAAGGGGATGGAAAACACGGCATTGGAAACGGCTTGCACATCTTCGGTCAGGGTGGCCAACAACCGCGCCGCCCCCATTTGCTCCAGATGGCTGAGTTCGGAGGCGAGAATTTGTTGGCTCAGTCGCATCCGCAGTTGAAACACGGCATTTTGCGACAGGCGGATCAGCATCAGTTGGGAGGTGATACTGGTGAGCAAGGACACCAACGCTAAGCCACAAAAACTCCAGATCAAGGAAGTCATGGAGGCGTTGGCACCTGCGCTGAGGGCACGGCTGATCACCGCAATTAACCCCGCACTACTGCCCCCGCTGATGAAGCCCGTCAGGATGGCGATCGCCACCGTCCCCCAGGACGACCGCAGTAAAAAATCCAACAATTTCATAAACCGCCAACCGAAGACAACTGATCACCGCGTCTCACCACCCCATCCAACTGGTTACCGCGTCTCAACCCTTCCTGCGCTGGGGATGTGGCCTTGCTGCGTTCGTAATAGAGGCAGCGCGATCGCCCAAATCAGCCAAAGTTGTTAAGTAAACAATTATGACAGTGTGATTATGGCAGGGTACTACAGAAACGGGATCAGTTGGTGGATTTGCCCCCGAAATCGCCACGACCATTCACTGCATTGAATTCTGCATCAACCAGTTCTCTGCCGGAATTGACCGAGGAATTTACAATAGAATGCAGTCCTAAAATTGAGTCCCGATCGCGTCATCGTCTGCTTGTATTTGCCGTTGCCTCTATTCGCTTTGGATTGTTCTAGCCAATTGTCCTGATGTTATTGCCTACCAGTCCGGAATTTGTTGCTCTCTGCCGATCGCAGGTGGCTTTGGCGCAGGGATTGGGGGCTTCCCTCAGTATTGTTTATCTGGCTAAGGGGTTGGTGGATGGACGGGAAGCAGAATTGGTGCCAATTGTCGCGTATCCAGAATCTGCCATAGATTGGGCAGACACGACCCCGTGGATGCCATCTGAACTGCCCGCCAGTTCTACCCGTCCCTTGCCACCAGCCCAGTCTAATCGCCTTCAGCCAACCGCCGATCCCGCCAGTTCAGCGATCGCCTATCCATCTGCCTCCGTATCCTCGCCCCCCTCCTCCACCTCTCCCGCCAGGACTCGCCGCAGCAAAAAGGGGAATGGGGCGGAGGCTCAGCAGTGGCAACAGGTGCGATCGCCATCCGTTAAGTCCTTGCCAGCCGCTAACCGACTGAATCCGGCTGAATCGGCTAATTCGGAGCGGCAATTGGTGTTGCCGTTGGTCTATGAGGGGACGGCAATGGGGTTGTTGGTCACCAGTCGCGACGATCGCCCATGGAATAGTGGGGAGCAATCGCAGATGGAACAGATTGCCCGCACGTTGGCGATTGGTTGTGTGCTCGACCAGCGCACCCAATGGTTAATGGAGGCGAATGAGCAACGACAACTGCGCGATCGCCAACAACATTTCCTCCTCGATACCCTGTTGCATCAATTTCGCAATCCCCTGACTGCCTTACGCACCTTTGGCAAATTGTTGGCTAAGCGTTTGGTGGCTACCGATCCCAATCAGGAGGTGGCGGTGAGTATTGTGCGAGAGAGCGATCGGCTGCAAGAGTTGCTCAAGCAAATTGAACGCGCCACCGCCGCCGAACCCCAGCCAGATCAGATGGATGTGCCACGGCTACCGATGCAATTGGCTCCTGCCGTCCCCAATCAGCCTAATCCTGCCTCTACCATGATGCCGTCTACGGTCGTTGATGCTACCCCCTTACCGGAATTGCCTGCCAATTGGCTGACCGGGGATACCTTAGCGGTGGATGTGGTGGATGTGGCCAGCGTTTTGCAACCGTTATTAACTGCCGCCCACGCGATCGCCCAAGACCGCAACCTCTCCCTAGAGGCAACCCTCTCTCCCCAATTGCCCCTGGTGCAGGTCAACACCGCTGCACTGCAAGAAGTATTGAATAATTTGCTAGAAAATGCCCTCAAATACACACCTGCCAACGGATTTATCCAAGTCCAAACTGCCTGTGGTCATCCCGATGGCAATCCAGACAATACCGCCCCTCTCTACTTAGCGGTTGCCATCAGCGACACGGGACCCGGTATCCCCACGGATGACTTACCCCACCTGTTTGAACCCTATTACCGAGGCGCACAGTCCAAAACCACAATTCCCGGCACCGGGCTAGGCATGGCGATCGCCCACCAACTCCTAACCCAAATGGGTGGCTCCCTACAAGTTTTCAGTCCCGGCAAACTCGCCCAACCGAATGCCCCCGGAACAACAGTAGTCACTTGGTTACCGATTGCAGAGGGGGGGTAGGGTGGATAGTGGATGGTGAATGGTGGATAGTGGATGGTGGATAGTGAATGGAACACCCGATTACCCATTACCCATTACCGATTACCCATCCAACCCCTTAACATCTGCCCGTGCCAAGAATT
>CAZJZR010000119.1:0-8713 GCA_964550475.1 uncultured bacterium | reverse complement strand
CAATGGCAGAAAGTACCGAACAGTACCGTTGGATCGTCATCCTGAAGGAAAACCTGGAAATCCTGTTTGTCGATCAGCCGGATGTGTTCATCGCCGCTGACCTGCTGTGGTATCCAGAGCGGGTGCAGACTCCCCCACCACCACAGCAAGCCCCGGATGTGATGGTCGTGTTTGGCCGACCTAAGGGAATGCGGCGGTCATATAAGCAATGGAATGAAGCCAACCTCGCCCCACAGGTCGTGTTTGAGATCCTCTCCGCCAGCAACAAAACCCGCGAGGGAATTGAGGCGATGATGTTCAAGTTTGACTTTTACGAGCATTACGGAGTTGAAGAGTATTATATTTACGACCCTGACGAATTCACCCTAGAAGGATGGCAACGACAAGGTGAGGAATTAATCGAAATTCCCCAAATGGCAGGCTGGGTCAGCCCTCGCTTGGGAATTCGGTTTGAGTGGCAACCGCGCACCGAGTTGACCGTCTACCGCCCCGATGGACAGCGATTCTTAAGTTCGGTGGAGTTGAGCCAACGAGTTGAGCAAGAACGTAGCCGTGCTGAACAGGCAGAGCAAACCTTACTAGAAGCCCTGCCGCGTTTACTGGGCTTGGGGTTGAGTGTGGAGCAAGTGGCCACGGCCTTGGGGCTACCGATCGCCACTGTGGAAACCATGATTAATTCTGGGACGTAGGCACTGGCTCACATCACTGGCAGCTTGGTGGGTGCTCAGTGACCCATCATTGACTACCCCGCCAACCCCTCCCCAACAAATACCCACTGGTTAAGCCACCTACATTGTCATTCTTGCCTTTTAACACCAAAGCAGGCACCACTGGAGCCTCTGGTAGCAATTGTTGAATCGACTGGTTATCCGCACGTTCATGGGCACCATAGAACCAATCCTGATAAACATGCAGTCGTAAATCGCACGACTCCAGTTCAGTAATGTCGTTAAATCCCCCTTCATACCCTGCCACCACAACCCGCATCTCTGGATCAAGTTGGGAGAGGTGCTGGATTAATTCACGCACATTCATAGGCAACTGCACAATGGTGATAACTGGTGATAACAACTGTGACAACAAATGAGTTGGCTGACTTAGCTGTTAGGTGTTGACATTAGGGGTACTGATTATTCAGGATGGAAACGCTCTACCTTGCGATCGGGGAGCTAACCCCTGATCTCAATTGTCTCAATTGTGATTGTGTTAGGCGTATTTCCAGTGTACACAACCCATTAATTGTCTTGTGTCCATGGTTTTTTCAGCGAGTTGCTGAAATGGCCACAGAGTAGACGTGCCTACAAGCAACCTAGGTTGCGGGTAATAATTAAGACATGAAAACGTCAGGCATTTTTGAGGACATCTCCACAGGCCATGCAGTTTTCCGATAGTACAGATCATCTGGGTGTAGGGCTAGGTCAGGGCATCGTTAAAGTAGGGCTGTTGCATTCACTCACAGGCACCATGGCCATCAGTGAAGTCTCAGTTCGGGATGCTGAACTAATGGCGATCGCAGAAATTAACGCCAACGGCGGCATATTGGGGCAGCGGATTGAACCGATCATTGAAGATGCAGCCTCCAATCCCAGTTTATTCGCCGCCAAAGCCAGAAAATTACTCCAACAGGATCAGGTCGCTACCCTGTTCGGCTGTTGGACTTCTGCCAGTCGTAAAGCCGTGTTACCCGTGCTGGCCGAATTGAATGGGCTGCTGTGGTATCCCATCCAATATGAAGGGCTAGAAAGCAGTCCCCATGTGTTTTACATTGGCCCCTGCCCCAATCAACAGGTAGAACCCGCGCTGCATTGGTTATTGCACCGTCAGCAAACCGAAGGACAGCCCAGTCGGTTTTACTTGATCGGGTCGAACTACGTATTTCCCCGTACTGTGCATAAAATTATCCGCGCCCAATTAAGCCAAACCGGGGCGGAGGTAGTGGGCGAGTCCTATGTGCCCTTGGGTACCATTGACTTTGCCGATGTGATTGAGCAGATTGCCCAGACCCAACCAACAGCCATCTTCAATAGCTTGAATGGCGACAGTAACATCGCCTTTTATCAGCAATTCCATGCGGCGGGTCTGACGGCAGATCGCCTCCCCATTATGGCCTTCAGCATCGCCGAGGAAGAACTGCAACGGATTGGGCAGGCGGCCACAGGTCATTTTGTCTCGCGGGGGTATTTTCAGAGTTTAGATACACCGACCAATCGCGCCTTTGTCCAACGGTTCCTAGCGTGGACACACCCATTAGACGAGCAGCGGGGCGATCGCGTCACCAGTGCCCCCATTGCCGCCGCCTACACCCAAGTCTATCTGTGGAAGCAAGCGGTGGAAGCTGCTGGCAGTTTTGCCGTTGATCAGGTGCGGCAAGCGGCCTATGGGCAAATCCTGGACGCTCCAGAAGGTGGCGTTAAGTTAGAACGCAACCATCACCTCTGGAAAGCCTGCTACATCGGCCAAGCCCAACCGGACGGGCAATTTAAGCTTGTGTATTCTAGCGAAGCCACCATCAAACCCGAACCCTATTTGGGTTTAGAAGGGTTGGACTGGGAGAATTCTGCCGCACTGATAGCCTTGCTGGGCGATGCCAGCCAAGCCATCCAAACCAGTTGCGAACTGGAGGAAAAATCGCGACAACTCGAAACCGCCCTCGCCGACCTGACGGCCATGAACCGCGAGTTGATGGAGTTGCGCCAATCTAATTTGATTCAAACCGATAAGATGTCGAGTTTGGGGCAGATGGTGGCAGGCATCGCCCATGAAATCAATAATCCGATCAACTTCATCTACGGCAATTTAGATCACATTCGCGATTACACCGAAGATCTGCTGGAATTGGTCAACCTCTACCAGACCTATTACCCCGAAAGCCATCCAGACATTCAGGAGCAAATAGACCGGATGGATTTGGAGTTTGTGACCGAGGATTTCCCCAAATTGGTGGAATCGATGCACTTTGGCACAGCCCGGATTTGCGAAATTGTCGCCGCCCTCCGCAACTTCTCGCGGTTGGATGAGGCGAATAAACGCCAAGCGGACATTCACCAAGGCATTGATGGCACTTTATTGATTTTGCAAAATCGGCTGAAGGCGAAGAGTAATCGCCCAGAAATCCGGGTGGTGAAGCAATACGGTCACCTGCCGTTGGTGGAATGCTATGCCGGACAGTTAAACCAAGTGTTTATGAATCTGATTAGCAATGCCATTGATGCCCTAGAGGACGGGATCGGCTCGAAAGACGGTAAAACGGCTAGTCAACCCCGCGATCGCGAGATTCGGGTTATGCCGCAAATCTTTATCCATACGGCGATCGCTGCCGATGCTGTGCAAATCCGGATTAGTGATAACGGCCCCGGCATCCCAGCACCCGTGCGGGAACGGATTTTTGAACCGTTTTTCACCACCAAACCTGCCGCGAAGGGAACGGGGTTGGGGCTATCGATCAGCCATAACATCATCACCGAACGGCATGGTGGCTCCCTACGCTGTGAATCGGAACCCGGTCAAGGCACCACATTTTGGATTGAAATCCCGGTAAAGGGCGATCGCGGCTTGGGCTAAGTCAGTTCAGGATTTTGCAACCCGCGCAGGCGAGTTTAGGGATTGCAGATGCGGTTTTAACGGCCTAAACCTATACAGCACTTTTCAGGTTAATTCAGTAGAACAAGGGGCTTCAGCCCCTTGTTCTGAGCTTGGGATACTGTACCCAATTGATTAGCCCTGATCCTCAATGATTTTGTGTTTGAACCGATAACCTTGTACGGGCGAAGCATTCCGGCCATGATTTTTCGGTCATTCCCTAACTTAACTACCGGAATGCTTCGCCCCTACGTTGGGCAACACAAATTTAATTAGAACCAGGATTAGCCAAGCCATCTGCTGCAAGGGGTGGATTTCCCAACCCTTGCAGCAGATGGATGAAAAGGTGGCTGCAAGATTAATCGGTCAAGCGTTGGGTAAAACTGGTTTTACCACGGAGGTCTAACTCAAAAAACTGCCGTTTTGTCGTGCCTGCACCACGGCATTCATCCCCATTGAACACCAACTTAAAAGCGTCTTTAGCTTTCACACAAAATTCTTGTCCCGGCTTATCCCCTTCCCAGACAAAATTCTCATCCTCATCAGCAGCATAGAGATAGTAATAACCATCTAGCTTGCCCTCAGCTACGATGTCACACTTGCCCTGAGGAATGCGCCACCAGCCCTCCGATTGCCAGCGATCTTGAGCCACGCTAAAGGCAACAGCAACATAGGCCGTACTAGTGGAGTCATTGCAAACCTGCAAATCTGCCCTAGCGGGTGCGGCTCCCATCAACAGAGAACCCAGCGTGGTCAAAGTGGTGAGGCTAAACAAGGCGGCAAATGTTTTCATAATCATCGGGGAGATCAAGATAAAGAGCTGAGGATAAAGACTTCAGTGGTACCCAAACCCATCTTAGCAAGATTGTATACCTTGCTGTCTAGGTGTACTGAGAAGCCAGTTGATCGCCCCTCCAATCTATCCTCGCCCAAATTGGTCAGTCAACGGTGATTACAACTGTTTGACAATTTCAGTGCTTGACCGCCTGGGTTGACTAAAGTTACAAAGAATTAGGGTCACAAAGAAGCAAAATTACAAAGAACTAGAATCAAAACTCTTCCACTCTTTCATGCTTTCCAGATGTAAGCCACATTCCTGCTTCAGTCCCTTGAAGCGGGTGTCACGTTCATCATCATCACTGGCCAACAAAGGCCGGCTGGAATGCCAATCGCCCACGGTGACATACCCTTCCTCAAACAGGGGATGGTAGGGTAAATCATGGGCTTGGAGATAGTGATAAATATCGCGCGAATGCCAGGTCAGAATTGGCAGAACTTTGTAAATTGCCCCTTGCTGTGTGACAAAATTTAATGATTTCCGGTGATCCGTTTGATCACTCCGCAGCCCCGCCAACCATGCTGTAGCTCCCAATTCCCGCAAAGCTCGTTGCATCGGTTCCACTTTGCGGATTTGATCGTAGCGATTCAGAGCTTCGACATCATTCTCTGCCCACAGTTGCCCATACAAGGCTTCCATGCGGGCTGGACTGAGGGGAGACTGGTAAACCTTTAAATTCAGCTTGAGTTTTTCGGTCAGTTCTTCTGCAAATAAATAGGTGGAACTGGGCAAATAACCTGTATCAATCCAAATAACCGGAATGTCAGGCAGAATCCGAGTCACCAAATGCAGCATCACAGCGGCCTGAATGCCAAAACTGGTGCTGAGAACTAAGCCATCCCCAAACGAGTCTGCTGACCATTGGATAATCTGATTGGCATGATCAACCGGGTGAGACTGGGCGTAAAGTTGACTCAGTTGCTGGTTGATCTGCTCCATCTGACTCGGTTCGATGGTATCCGTTGGAGAGATCTGTGTTAGTCCACCAGCCTGGATATCAATCGAGCGATCGCCTGCCGGACTTGGATTGGCATGGGATGGATTGGATTGGATTTTTAAGCCACTGCTCATTCAGTTCAACTACACCTTGAGCGATTAATGTGCCACTAACTATCTAGCTTACTAGTTGAACTGCCCCAACAGAGGGGGAAATTTAAGTACAAATTAGGACGGTAATCTCGCCATCGGAATTCGTACAGATTAACTGACGCATCCTACGCCAAAATCACCAATCCTGTAAGCCGCGATCGCTACATCTGACCGACATTATTCACAACAATTGACTGAATTATTCAGAACGGCATTCTCAAGGCTGCACCACCACCCGGGTTCCCAATTCCACCTGCTCAAACAAGGCCAGCACATCCCGGTTCCGCATACGGATACAGCCATGGGATACAGCTTGGCCAATTAGTTCTTCCTGATTGGTGCCATGGAAGCCCAGTTGGGTTTTGCCATCAGTCCAAATGCCGATCCATCGCGGCCCCAGTGGGTTATCTGGCCCCGGCATAATGATCCGGCCACTCTTAAAGCTTTTGAAAATCGGGTCTTTTTCCAGAGAAAAGACGTTGTAACTGCCCACTGGGGTTTCCCAGCCTGCTTTACCGATCGCGATCGGGTAGCTGACCTTGACCTTATCCCCTTCATACACATACACTCGCCGTTCGCCTAACTTGACGACTAAATGAACGGACAGTCCAGGCAGATAGGTGGGGGGATCGTCCAACGGGGGGACGGTCGGTTGCTGCACCGCCACCAGTGCAGTGTCCAAACTGGCAGGTCGGAGAATGGCTGAATGGGGGCGGGTGGTCTCAGCGGCAGAACTAAGGCTGGAGACGCTGAGGGCGAGGATGCAACTACCTAGCCCAGCCCCACAGATACGGCTGAGCCAAGTAGACAGGGATTGGGATTGATGATTCAACATACCGTTTCAGACAGCACAGAGGGTTAAGGTGGATCGGTGTCTGCACCACGGACATGATTATTGAGACACGGTAAGGGCTTGTAAAAATATAAGTTCATGGGTTCAAAAACTTAGTGAGTTCTTCGTGTCTTCGTGTCTTAGTGGTTCATCTATCTTTCACCACCAAGGCACTAAGACACCAAGAATGCACAAAGGAAATTGAATGAGTTCTTTGAAGTTATTTCTTTACAAGTCTTAGGATGGGTATGACTGTTTACCGCAGGTATGACCTGACAACCGATGACATCATGGGGTGCTCCGCCGCGATCGCGGAGATGCAATTAAGATGCAATTCAATGGTCGAGAACTTGACCAGCAAGCAGAGTAGCCATTCTCCATGGCTAATCAAGCATTATCAATAGATCGAAAACATAGACATCTCTGCTTAGTTTGAGGGTTGTTGTGGGGTTGGCTTTACCGACCCCACAACAACCTTTTCGATCTACTTCGATCTACTGATGATTGCTCGTGAACCATTTTAGCCGAGGGTTTCTAGCTTGTGGGCTAGAACACACGCCTGATCTGACACGACGAGTCCACGGAGAACGGTTCCCCTGAGAAGCGTTACAGGATCCGACTCAAACCCATCAACCTGTGTTCCGCATTCCGGCGGCGATGCCGTTGATGGTGAGCAGTGCCCCCCGCAGTAACTCGCCCTTGCTGTAGCGGGAGCGGATGAAGCCGGAACTGGTGACGCTCTTGTGCTGCCGTAACCGCTTCAGTAACGACACTTGAATCATCCCCAACGGCACGATCGTGCCGTTTCGCAGTTGCACCGATCGCTGCAACTCCGGGTCACCATCCAATAACCGATGGTGGTCGGTGATGGTCAGCACCAGTTGGCGGGTGCGGTGGTATTCATCGGCAATTTGTTGGAACACCTGATCAAACCGGGGGCGATCCTCTGGTGCCGCCAGTTGTTCTACATAATGCTGGGCAATTTGTAGATCCACCTTGGAGAGGGTCATCTCCGCCTTGGCAATTACCATCTTAAAGAACGGCCACTTGTAATAGAAGTAGCGCAACAGCTTCAGATGTTCCTCTGGGGCTTGGTCGAGGAATTCGTGTAAGGCCGTGCCCAGCCCATACCAGGAGGGCAGCAGCACGCGGGTTTGCGTCCAGCTAAACACCCAAGGGATGGCGCGTAAACTGCCCAGATCCCGCTTGCCGCCGCGACGGGCAGGCCGGGAACTGATCTGGAGCTGGCTGATTTCTTCGATCGGCGTGACTTGGTGGAAGAAGTCGATGAAGTCCGGTTGTTCGTAAATCAGGGAGCGGTAGTGGGCGCGGGATTTGACCGACAACTCCTCCATGATGTCAATCCACGGCTCGATGTCATCAAAGCCGCTGCCCAACAGACTGGACTCAATCACCGCTGTGGCGATGGTTTCCAAGTTATACAAGGCCAGTTCCGGCAGGGTGTACTTGGAAGCCAGCACCTCGCCCTGCTCCGTAATCTTGATCCGACCTTTGATACTGCGGGCGGGTTGCGCCAATATGGCCGCGTGGGCAGGGCCACCGCCCCGACCAACCGAGCCACCCCGACCGTGGAAAATTCGCAATTCCACACCATACTTAGACGCTAACTTCTGGAGGAACTTCTGGGCTTTGTGAATTTCCCAGTTACTACTCAAAAAGCCGGAGTCCTTATTACTGTCCGAATAGCCCAGCATGATCTCTTGCAGGGAGAAGGGCGCGGGGGTATCGGAATTTTGGGCGGCGGCAATCTTGTCGTACCCTCCAGCCAAGTAAGCTCGGTACAGCGGCAGTTGGAACAGCGTTTCCATGACAATCGGAGCCTGCTTCAAGTCCTCCACCGTTTCAAACAGCGGGACAACGTGCAGGGTGCCAATGCCCGTCGCAGGGTCATACAGTCCGGATTCCTTCGCCAACAGCAACACTTCCAGCAGGTCGCTGACGGTGTGGCTCATGCTGATGATGTAGGTGCGGCAAATGTCGGGGCCAAATTCCTGTTGTAGCCGTCGCACCACCCGGAAGGTTTCGATCGCCTCCCGTGTTCGTTCTGAGAAGGGCAATTCCCCCGGAATCAGGGGGCGACGGGTTTTCAATTCCTGCACCAACCAGTCGGTCTTTTCCTGCTCCGACAGTTCGTTGTAGGGACGGGGGAGAATTTGCAAGTATTCGGCAATTTCGTTGATGGTTTCGCAGTGGCGCGGACTTTCTTGGCGAATGTCCAGACTGGCCAAATTGAAGCCGAAAATTTCCACCTGGCCGATCAAATCTTGCAATTCGCGGCATTGCAGTCCGGTTTCGCTCAGGTTGGCCTCAATTAACCGCAATTCTGCCAAAAACTCGGCTCCGGTGCGATAAAT
>CAZJZR010000118.1:0-8720 GCA_964550475.1 uncultured bacterium | reverse complement strand
TATGGCCATCATCCCCTTACGTGCCTGGTATCTGCCCAACTATGAACCGATTCGGGAGTTGGAAAATCGCCCCCACGATTTACGTTTGAGTAAAAACAGTTTGCTGAAGTCGGCGTTGCGGGCGGATTTCCTCGACGATGTGGAGGATGTGAAGCGATCTCCCTGGTTGCAGCGATACCTGGAAGGGGAAGTGGTGGAGTTTTACATTGAAGGCAGTGGCAGTTACGTCATCTCTAACATTGACCTGATCAGCCACGACATTTACTTCACCAAGCAGGACATGCTGGCCAACCTCGACCCCACCATCTTTTTCTGTTATCAAACGGACTATGGCGAGTCGGGCAACCTGTTACGGGAGGAGTTGCAACAGATTGTCGAAACGCTCAACCGCAAATCGCGCGTTCCCCTCACCCTAGAGGAATCCCATCGCCTCACCGAAGGCCCCGTGCGCTTAAACAGCACCCTGCTACGAAAAATCCGCCGCAGTCTCCTATTTATTGCCGACGGCACAGCGGTAACCGAACTGGACGGCACACCCCGGCAATTGGTGCCTAGCCCTAGCGTCTGTGTGGAGGTGGGCTATGCCCTCACCAGTAAACGCCCCGAACAAATTGTCTTGGCGCAAATGGAGCGATCGGACTTGCCGGGACAGTTTCCGTTTGATTTACCCAGCCAACAGCGGGTCTTGTTCAAAACTCAGACCGAGTTGCACAAACTATTACCCCGCTTAGTGGAAACTCAACTCCAGCGGTTTAATTTATTCTCGTAGGCTGGGCTAACGGCCAACAGCTATCAGCCAACAGCTAATAGCTCTCTGGTCTGGGGTATGCTGGAGTCGTTCATCCGATTTCAGACCCTCAACCTATGCAAGGATTCATCGCCACCTATGGATTTTTGATTGTGTCGATGGCGTTGGGAGCCATGTTGGGGTTGTCCTTGTATTTGCCGCTGATGGCCGGACAGTTATCGCTGGCGAGTCCCGGCTTTTATGCCGTTGGTGGTTATGTAGCGGCGATTCTGTCTACCCAAGTGTTTAAATCGACGGCTTCGCTTTTCCCAATTCCGCTAGTGTTGCTGGAAATGCTGGCGGCTGGGGTGTTGTGTGGCCTGTTGGGAATTGCAGTGGGGATTCCGGCTTTGCGGTTGCGCGGGATTTATTTGGCGATCGCCACCATCGCCTTCGTAGAAATCCTGCGCGTTCTCTGCCTGAATTTGGAAATCACCGGGGGCGCGGTGGGGATTTTTGGCATTCCCCAACCGTTTCAAACCCCGATTGAATATTTGTGGATTGCCCTGCCGCTCCTGTTACTCAGCATCGCCTTCATCTATCGCCTAGAGCAAATTCGGGTAGGGCGTGCCCTGATCGCCATTCGCGAAGACGAGCTGGCCGCCGATGCCATGGGGATCAACCCGACTTATTACAAGGTGTTGTCCTTTACCTTAGGGGCGATTCTGGCTGGCATGGTGGGGGCGGTGAGTGCCCACTTCCTCAACACCTGGAACGCCCGCCAAGGCACGTTCGATGCCAGCATTATCTACCTCACTTTTGTATTGATTGGCGGGTCGCGATCGGTGTGGGGGCCTGTGTTAGGGGGGATGGTGTTCACTGCCCTGCCGGAGGTGTTGCGTGCCGTAGCCGATACCCCCGGCGTTCCCGTTGCCTTGGGTCAGTTTTTGCGGGATGGGCGATTAATCATTTTCGGGCTGTTGATTGTTGTCGGCACCATCTTCTTCCCCCAAGGATTGGTGTATCCAGAATGGTTCAAACGCCGCAAACAACCGAATTCCTGAGCCGGGATCAGCCGAAAGCGGATGGTCGAAAGGTCGAGTTCGCGTGCGCCTAACCCGGATGATTTACGGCAATTTACCCGGATTACACGCGGAGTCAGCGATTCCAGCCATCCATTCCCAGCGATCAACCTAGACACTAGTGATAGATTGCCGTAGAGGCACGGGTTGCCGCGTCCTTAATGGGTATCTGGAATAGATTCTGGGCAGCTACGATTTACATTAATCGGTGGTGCTGAATAGCAGGATGAATTGGAACGAAGTTCCAATTCATCCAACTTCTAATTCATATCCTGATTCAGCAACGCCCATTAATCGTCTATGGTGATCGGTAATGAGCAATCGGTCGTGACAAATCACCCATTACTCATTACCCATGACCGGAAACGATTACCCCTCCGTCTTCAACCCGACTAGTACTTCACCCTTCAGCATCCGTTGAGCAGCTTCCAATAACTGCTCTTCTAGATAGGGTTTGGTGAAGTAACCGCGTGCACCGAGTTGCACCGCCATTTGACGGTGGCGATCGGCACCCCGTGAGGTCAGCATCGCGATGGGCAGTTTGCTGAGGTTGGGATCTTTCTGCATCCGGGAGAGCAGTTCCAGACCATCCATCCGGGGCATTTCAATATCGCAGAACACCAGGCTACAAGGTAGACCAGACCGCAGTTTTTCCCAAGCATCCTGGCCATCCCGTGCCTGTTCCACCCGATACCCCGCCTTGTTGAACGTCATCGACAACAGTTCGCGTACCGTAATCGAGTCGTCCACAATCAGCACAGTGGTTTCAGTTGCCGCTTCGACTTCTTCGACCACAGGAGGTTCCGCCGACCAACCCATATCGCGCCGGGTACGACCAATAGACAGGTCAATCAATTCCAGTACATCGGCGATCGGCATAATCCGACCATCCCCTAGTACCGTTGCCCCAGCAATTCCGGGCGGTTTGGGTACTGGGCCTTCCAATTGTTTGATTACAATTTCCCGCTCACCGTCTATCTGATCAACTTGTACAGCCAAGTAGCTGTTACCACTGCGTAGAACGACAATGGATACAATGTCATCTTCTTGGCTACCACCGTAGACGCTCCCCCGGCCTAAGAAGCGGTTGTGGCGCAACAACTCTGACAGGGATTGGAACGGCAATAGGGCATCGCGCCAGAAGAAGCAAGATTGACCGTCTTCGCTGGTTTGGATGCGATCGCGGGGTACCTCCAACGTATCTTCCACCCCGTCAATTGGGAAGGCAATGCGTGCCCGGTTACTGATACAACAGAGAGCCTTAGAAATACTCAGGGTTAGCGGTAACCGAATGGTGAAGGTGGTGCCTTTACCCACGGTGGAGTCAATGCTGACTGTCCCGCGAATATTCATGATTTCAGTTCGCACCACATCCATCCCAACGCCCCGTCCAGCGATGTCCGTCACCTCGTCTGCACCGCTAAAGCCCGGTTCAAACAAGAGGTCGTACACATCGAATCGAGACATGGCTTCGGCCTGGGCGGGAGTGCGTAAGCCCTTTTGCACCGCTTTGCGCTTAATCCGGTCTGGGTCAATCCCGCCACCATCGTCAGAGACAGAAATCACGGTTTGGTTACCTTGATAGAAGGCACGCACCGTAATCTTGCCCATGGGATTCTTGCCCGCTGCCTTGCGAACATCTGGCTTCTCAATCCCGTGGAATAAGGCGTTGTTGACCAAGTGATTCAGCGGTGAGGACAACCGATCCAAGATCATCTTGTCGATCAGCGTGTCCTTCCCTTCAATCAACAACTCCACTTGTTTGCCGTATTTAATGGCGTTGTCCCGTACCCCACGGGGCATCTTATCGGCGGTTTGAATAAACGGTAACATCCGGGAGCGGGTCAGCCCTTCTTGGAGTTGCGTGGTGACTTGCCGGAAGTTACGGGTGACTTGATCGGTTTCATCAACAATGAACTCGATGTCAGATGCAGATTCCCGGACTCGGACGATCAATTCGATCATCTCTTGGGAGAGGGTGTGGAATCCGGTGAATCGATCCATTTCCAAGGCATCGAAGTTATTGCCGGAGGAGTGTCCCTGAGCCGCATGGGCAGAGGCGGCACTACCACCGGACTGGTAACTCTGGCGGTTGGCGAGTAGGGCAGATTCCAGCAGCGATCGCTCATACAGATCCCGCATCCGCTGACCCACATCACTCAACTGCTGCACTTGATACAGCAAGTTGTCCAGGAACTGCCGCAACCGTTCACCGCTTTGTTCCAAGCTGTTGCGGTTCACCACCAGTTCCCCCACCAAGTTCCCGAGGTTATCCAGTTGCTTGACTGGAACCCGCATACTCTGTTCAATCAGAGCCTGCTTAGGACGAACCTGGCCAACCGCTGGCTTAGCAACGGATGAAGGGCCGATGGTCTTTTCGGCTGAGGTCAGCAGATCGGTCAGATCGGCAAATTCATCCTCAAAATCGTTGGCGACCGGAGCAGGGGAGGGTGCAGGTTTGGCCGGGGCGGCTGGAGCCTCGAAGTCTCCCAACAGCGCATCCAACTCATCAAAGTCCTGATTTAAGATAGGAGCCACCGCTGGAGTGCTTGGCCCACTATCGGACACATCCTCCAACAGGGCATCCAACTCACTAAAGTCATCAACGCCTGGAGCGGCTGCATCTACAACAGGCATATCCTCCAACAGGGCATCCAGATCATCGAAATCGCCAACGTCAGCAGCATCTTCTACCGTGGCCACAGGTGCCTCTGGAGTCAAATCACCTAGATCGGCAAAGGCATCGCCATCGATCCCTAGCAACTCATCCATGTCATCCATCGAGTCCAGACCCATGTCATCAAGGCCACCGGACTCAGCAGGCGACTCCGAACTCGTGAAAGCGTCTAGCTCATCATCCAGATTAAAGCTGTCCGTCAACTCCATGGACGATTCACCACCCAGATCCAGATCTAAATCGCCCAAGGCTAGATCATCACTGCTACTAGAGTCAGATAACTCATCTCCAAAATTCAGCGAGTCTAGCTCATCCCCGAAGCTATCGGCAGCGGTAACCTGTTCCAATTCTCCGAAATCAGACAGATCTAGGTCTGCCATGTCAGCATCCGTTGCCGCGCCGAAATCCCCGATCTCGGCGATCGCCTCATCATCGCTGGTCTCAGCCTCATCAAACAGATGATCCAAATCTCCAGCCAAATCTGCCCCAAAGTCGAGCGAGTCCTCTAACGACTCTCCCAAGCCATTGCCGACATCAGTCTGAGCATCACCTAAATCACTGGTGCTGGTGTCACTGGAGGCAAACAGATCCATGTCCAGACCCTCCATGTCCAGACCCATGTCCAGATCCATATCGAGGTCAACCCCGGCCAACCCAGTGTCATCCGCAGCCGCAGCACTAACGCTGAAGTCTGCGAGGTCACCGCTTAGCTCGGAATCGGTCAGAGCGGCAGCATCGTCGCCCAAACTAAAGTCATCCCCCAACCCATCAACAAAATCACCGGACAGGTCCAAGCCTAAATCAGACTCTAAATCCATTCCCAAGTCGTGATCTATACTTTGGTCAACACTTTGGTCAACCGCTAAGCCGGTCTCCAGATCTGCGTCAGCGTTAATTGCCGCATCCAAATCCAAATTGGTCAAGGCATCAAAGGGAATTTCTTCCACCAAGGTTTCATCAAAGGCGTGCCTCAGCGGTAACTCCGCCGCAGGCTCCTCTGGGATCGCAGTCGCCACAGCTACTTCTTCATCCGGCATTTGCAGATTAGTCGGGATGCCGCCAATGTCCAGCCCTCCAAGGTCATCCAACTGATCCACAACCGCACCCAGAGACTTCTCCTCCCCAGCAGTAGCCAAGTCAAAGAAATCATCACTTGCGATCGCTTGGCTTGGAGCAGCGGCACCTTCTTCCACAAAGAATTCATCCCATGGATCAGCGATAGCTTGCCCATCGGTGGGGACACTGACGGTTGCCGGAACGTCGGCAAATGCGTCGGCGGTCAGATCCATCTGAACATCATCAACCACCAAGAAGGCATCTGCCTCCCCTGCGATTGGGGTTAAATCTGCTGCCAGTTCGGTCGAGAACTCATCAGAAAATTCCACATCATCGGTGATTTCGACTTGATCAGCGATTTCGATTTCATCAGCGATCGCCGCCAAATTATCTTCAGAGCTAACTGACTCAGCCAGATCGGTCAGCTCGCCCAGATCCCCCAAACCATCTTCGAGATCGGCAAAATCCATATCAGCAGACTCGTCTGTACCCAGCGCGTCATCCAGCCCATCTACATCCAACATGGCTGTGTTAAGGAAGTCGGGTAAATCAGCCAATTGATTCAAATCGACCAATTCATCGGTTGCACCGGGGATTTCCAGCGGGGTCAAGGCTTCGGCTGGAAAGTTAAAGTCTTCTCCGCCCTCGTCTGTCTCCAAATCTAGGGCTGCGATCAGATCAAGATCCGCATTCAAGTTAGCCGCATCCAGAGCCGCCTCAGCTATGGCTGCTTGCTCCACATCAAAGTTGAATGCCGCTTGGAAATCATCCAACCCTGCCATGGCCTCAGCATTGCTGCCCTGATCATCAGTTGTAGAGCTTGACAAATTCAGCAGACTGTCATCCAAGTCAGCATTCAAGTCATCGCCAAAATCTAGATCATCCAGTTGCCCCTGATCAGTATCAGTCAGTTGTTCCAAATCTCCCAGGAAGTCTAAGTCGCTCATCAGATCAGCATCGGCGGAGTCAGAGACCGACGCATCCTCTAGCTTGTCCGTATCGAGGCTACTGGCATCCAAATTGTCCAGATCATCCAGACCATTCAAATCATCCAGTTCGCTTAAACCATCTAGTCCGTCCAGAGTATCCAGATCTAAGGAACCAAACAGCTCTGCCGTTTCTAGATCCGTATCTCCACTGGCAACAGGAGCCGCTGCTTCCTCATTGCCATCTAGTAGCCCATCACCAAACAGCTCAATCAGGTCATCTTCATTGCTGGGAGTGGGCTTGTTGGCTGAGGTTTCAAACAACAGATCGGAAAAATCATCGCTATCGCTGGTGTCGGTGGCAAAGGCATCCATAAAGTCTGAAGCGGCTTCTGGAATGATCTCTTCCTCGTCCCACATTAAATCCAGCTCTGGTGATTCACCTTCAAACAAATCGGCTAAGCTGTTCAACTCGGCCATGCCAACTTCCGGACCACCATAATCGGCATTTTTTTGAGTGGCCGTTTCCCGATCGCGATTACGCGGCATCAGCTCTGCCTCCATACCGGAAGCAGCAACACCCAAATCCAACAGATCAAAATCGTCCCCAGCACTGTCCGCAGGAGAATCAGCGATCGCGGACAAATCGAAGTCCAAATCTAGATTGTCTGAGGTGGAAACATCCAGATCCCCTAACAGATCATCAAACCCATCCATGGTGGTCAACTCCGGCTCTGGAGCAACCACAGGTAACAATGCTTGCAGGGATGAACTGACCACAATTTCCGCCGATCGCCCTGCCAACACCAACTCTTGCGCCTGCTTGATTTCCTTAATCAGAACGGGAGCGAGCACACGATAACTATTGTCGGGGTTGGCGATCGCTTGCTCCGCCGCCTTGATCACGGCACACCAATTGGTCAAATCAAATTGATCCCCGGATGCTGCTAAGCCCGCACAAATGTCAACCAACTGCTCTCGCCCCACGTTGGTTTCTGGCTGCTTAAGCAACTGCAACATTTCTTTCAAACGTGCCGGAACCTCTGTGGAGAACGCACGCTCCATGGCTACCGTTGCCGTACCCGCAGGCGCACCACTGGCGATCAAACTATTTAAGTGGGCTTCCAATGCCTCAAAAATCGGTTCTGCCTCTTGCATCACCAAGGCTTCCTTTTCCTTAGTCAGCCCAAAGGGTTCCTGGATGAAATCTAATAATTTATGCAATCCATCGAATCCACCCAAGAACAGTGACTCTAACTGTTGATCCACTTGGATTGGATTTTCCTTCAGTTGTTTGAAGTAATCTTCTAAGCGATGGGAAATTTTCTGGATACTGTGCAAACCCAGCATCGCCGCGCCGCCCTTGACCGAATGCGCTGCACGAAATAGCCCATTCATGGTTTCGGTGTCATCAATGGTGTTCTGGAGGTGCAGCAGACCTTGTTCAATTGTGTCCAAGTGCTCCTTCGCCTCTTCGATGAAGTAGCCCATAATCCGCTGTTGGTCATCTGGCTGCATAGCAGTATTCCTCAAGACTGGCTTGACTCAATAAAACGGCGAAACAATACAAATGCGGTGAGTACAAATGAAGGGAAAACAAACGAAGCAAGACTGGGAATGCAGGGTTGACTCAGACTATTTCCTTTGCACATTTCAAGGTTGACAGGACAACTTGAATCCAGAAAAGATTTTCTGTTGGGTCGGAAGCAGTTAGGGTAGAGAGCCTGAAATTATAACGACTATAGACACTTGTGATGACATGAAGTATGTCCACACTTCTTAATAGTTTACCCAGCAGCAAGCTTACGTTTATCAACGTGCCTCATAGCCATGAAAATTACTATAGGCTATGGGCTATAGGCAAGTAACTGTTCACATCTCCTTGGGAAAAAGTGTTGCGGGTTGTACCCACTGGTTCCTCCCCTGAGGGTCAATGAACGGCTACATAGGCAATGCTGGATAGATGAAATCTACGGGTATTTCTGCATAATTTGAGCGATTTTATCGGGGTGATTTTGACTCCCCCAAGAGTTTGTTAACTGAATCATTTGATCGACAACCCGCAGGTTAAATGGGTGGACAGGGAAAACACCCAGCGGGAGGTTAGACAGTCGAACTAGACAACAAATAAATAAAATAATAGTTGGCTCTAGTTGGTTCTGAGGTTGAGTTGAAGGTAACCGTTCACTCCCTCTTGGGGGAGGAACCAGCGGGCGTAGTCCGCAACCCATTTCCCACGGGGGGATGTGAAG
>CAZJZR010000117.1:0-8727 GCA_964550475.1 uncultured bacterium | reverse complement strand
AGGGTTCAAGTCCCTCCACCCCCATTTTTTTGTAGTACGGTTTAATCGGGCATTCCGCAACCGGGTTGTTGCCTTTACCGGAGGGTTTTCAGTAATCTTTCTCCCTCTTGGATAAAGTGTTTGTTCTTGCGGTATTGGAATGAAGGTGAACTTTTCAACCGAATAATCATCGTTTCGATGGTTTTACGGGCATCGGCGGTTCGCCCTTGTCTTTGTTGTACTTTCGCTAGGGAAATGTAGCCTTGGGGATGGCTCCAGGATTTTAAGTGTTGCTGAAATTGGGTTTCGGCCACCTCCAACTTGCCCAATTCAACCAACACTTGGGCATAGGTCAAAGAACCGTCGCCGTAAGCAAAATCGGGATTGACTTTGACCAAGGTGGCGAGATGCGGTTCTGCCATGTCCCATTTTTTGCGTTTAATTGCTACCTGCGCTGCCCCCCAGAGAGCTTGGGGATTTTGGGGTTCTTGGTCTAAGGCTTGGGCATAGGCGGTTTCTGCCCGTTCCACATTGCCCATGTCATACAGGACGTTGCCGAGTTTGATGTATTGGTGGGCTTTACCAATATTGGCGACTTCGGCTTCCGCTTGCCAAAGGGCATCCTTCATTTGCCATTGCTTCATGAATTGCGGTGTAGGGATGCGATGTTGATACCGGGGCAGCCAGCAGACGAGGAAGTAAATGAATGCGCCCAAGACGTTGCCGATCAACAGTACCCAAACCCAGGTATTGCGATCTTTGTTGCCGTATTTTAATAGGTCGTAGAGCATCCAGGCCCAGAAAGCAACGCCTAGTAGACCAAACGGCCCAAACAGTTGAGTAAGGAAGAGGAATCTACCCATTAATGTTCATCCACAATTACCGTTGCGAATAGCTGACTCAGTTCAACTGACCAGTCTTGACCAGTCTGTTAGTTGGAAGCCGCGATCGCCAAGGAACCCCACACATAATTAAACTCAAACTTAAACTCAAACAGAAACGCCATCCGGAAAGTATCTGAGCAGTTGATTTTGGCTACTCTGAGACCCCAAAAATCGGCTTTACGGATAGGTGGTTTAACCAACGGCTAGATTTGGACTAAGGGATTAGCAGATCAATAATTCACTTAGACGTAAATTGGTAAGGGCGAACTGCCGTTCGCCCTTACGGTGTCATTGGAGATTTTATGGTTATGCTTATCCCTAATCCCGATCGGCATCGCAGGCATCCGAGGAAATTCACCGATCACCTTCAGAGATAATCTATTTAATCCAATTTTTATCCCCTTGCGCCACTATTCCATGCCCCAATCTCTTAGGGCGGTTCTGAGCCGATAAGCGGGACTGTTGACAACGTGCATTCAGCTAAATCTGCCCGAGAGCCATGATCGGGCGGTGAGCGAAGTCGAACCGCCCGTTCGCTCATCGTCCGATATCTGCCAGAATGCCATCCAAAATAATTGCCCGAATGCCGTGCGGGCATTTACAGCCAGTTACCGACGAGGATAAATGGTGCCCAGTAGTAGGGGTGGCGGTAACCTGCTTCCTTTAACAGGGGTAGTTGGGCGCGGCGTAGGGCTTCGGCTTTGGTCAGTTCCGGATTGGTGAACTCTTGGTAAAACTTGGTCATTACCGAGGCGGTGGCTTGGTCGTCAACGTGCCAGAGGGAACCGATGGTGCTACGTGCTCCGGCTCGGACTGCCACACCCGATAGACCCAGGGCAGCGCGATTATCCCCGATCGCCGTCCGACAGGCACTCAGCACCAACAACTCAATCGGCCCCCGGCGTTTGCGACGAGCCTCTTGGATTAATGCGGTCAATTCTTGCACATCAATCCGTTCATCCCACGCCAACACAAAGGTATCCTCGGCTTTGGAACTAAATTCACCGTGGGTCGCGAGGTGAATAATTGGGCCGCTGAATTGATCGAGTTGGTTCTCAAACTGCCCAACGGTAAAACTTTGGTTGAGTAAGACTTGGCTGGGAACTTCGGTTTGAATTTTGTCAATTTCAAACGCCACGCTGGGCAGGGGGCTGAACCCTTGCCGTCCTTCGCTTAACCCTGCTGCCAAGACCTTGAGTTTTTCTCTGGGTAACGGTTGCATATCCATCAGTTCTAGCCCAGGGGTGAGGGCGAGGCTGTATTTTTCCAAAAGGTATTGGCTGCCATCGTGCAGCACCGCCATGGGGATATTCCGCAACGCCCCGTCCAAGACAAAGACGATGGTTTTCACGCCGCTGTTGGCCAATTGTTGGTCAAACGGCTGGATCATGGCTTTGTAGAGCCGTTGACTGAGGGGCAGAAACTCACGGCTGGTGGGACGGATCAGCGATCGCCGCAACCCTTGTAATAGCTCCTCCAGTTTGTCTTGGGAATAGTTGGCTGCCGCATGGATCAACGGTTGACCGGGCAGGCTGGTGATGATCTCTAGGCGATCGGGCAGGATGATCGGATAAATCACCGCTGCTTGCCGATCCACTTGGTCAATCTGGATGGTCTTGGCGTTGAGGCAGGCTTGGCGGAAGAAGTTTTCCAGTTCCGCCAGTTGCAACGACTCGATCGCATCCCGCGCCCGTTGCAGATTGGCTTGGCTCACCTCACCCCGCTTGGGATCAATCAGAATGCTGACATATTCCCGGTAGACGGGTTCAACGCTATCGCGGAAGGCGAATTGCACATCGGGGTTGGCGGTGACCAAATCGCTGCGGAGGGATTTCAGGGTATTGATCGCTTCGTTGTAGGAGGCGATCGCCCCATTGTCATTGCTCACCGCCTTCAACAACCGCCCCAATTGCCACTGCCAACGATAGCTAATATCCGTCGCCTTGATCGACTGAGACAACAACAGGGCTTGGCGAGTCAGATCTTGGGCTTCCGGCCATTGCCGATTCACCTCATACACATGCCCCAAGGTGCCGAGGGCGTAGGACTCTGCCCGTTGGTCGGCAAGTTGGCGCGACTGCTGCACCGCCATGGCCACCAACTGCGCCGCTTCCCGCACTACGGCAGGGTTGCGCTCTTGGGTCTGTTGCCGACTCACAGGCAGGGTGGTGCTGCCGTCTCCCTGCACCCGCAATAGATTCTGCGCCAGGTTCACCCGCGCATAAATTGCCATCCGGCTAGGCGGCAAACTCGCCACCTGCGATCGCAACCCCGTCAGCAAGTCGGGCACGGTCAGGGGGGCGTTGTCCTGTTGGGTCTGCCCTTGGGCACCCCGTCGCCGCACATCCTGCAAGTCGCCGGTCGGTTCGTCCAGCGGGGTCACCGATTCATCCAGACGGGCTTGGGCTTCGGGGCTAAGTAAGAGGTTGAGTTGGTTCAGTTGGGCTTGCACTTGCAGGGCGGTGGAGTTGCTGGCCGCCCACGCTTGTTGATAAAAACTCACCGCCTCGCGTAAATTACCCAACCCTCTGGCGGTATTTCCTAGGGCAAGTAGGGTGTCGGCGATCGCGGCTGGGGTATTCAGCTTCTGGGCAACCGCGAGACTTTGTTCCAGAATCGTTTTGGCATCGGTTAAGTTGCCCGCCGCCCGCAGCGTATTGCCCAAACTCCGGAGGATGGTCGCTTTTAACAAATCATCTGGTTCCGCCTTCAGCAGCACCGCCACCTGATCCAATTGCACTAAGGCTTGCTGGTATAGCCCCATGGTTTGCAGGGCTTGGGCTTGGTTCAGCAAGCTGCCAAACATCCCCTGCTTGTCTCCGGCTTGGCTGTAAGCGGTGGTGGCTTGTTTCCAGGTTTTGAGGGCAGTTTCGGCCTGTCCGGTGGCCAGTTGTAACTGACCTTGGACATTCAACGTTTGCGCCAGAATCAGCGGGGTGGCGGCGTTGGGCGATCGCACCCAGGTCAAACTCTGGTTGGCGGCGGCGATTGCCTCTGACCATTGCCCCAGCTTTTGATAGGTCAACGATAAATAATTCAGTGCCCGCGCCCGATCTGCCCCTTGGGTTTGGCTGGCCACCTGTTGAAAAATCGCCGCCGCTTGGCTAAATTGCTCGGCCTGATAGCGTTGAATCCCCTGATCAAGCGAGGTTGCCGCTAGCAGGGTGGGTGATGGGTTAATGGTATCTGCTGCTGGTTGGGTGGGGGGAGTCGCCGCGAGCAGATTGGTGGGTAACTGGGCGTAGGTAGGACGATGTAACAGGACAGCGATCGCACAGGTAATGCTAAACAGGATCGCCAAGGCCAAACTGCGCCAACGTACAGTCCCCCAACGTACAGTCCACGAATCCATCCCGATGATGGCGTGACGGGAAGAGGGGGGGCGATCGCGCTGTTGGCGATCATGACTCTGCCGGATCAGCCGATTTGCCAACCGAGTTACCATCCGCTTATTCATAAAATCAATTTTCTATAGCACTTTTTACATCTATGAGGCAGAGTCAATGGGGGCGCAGGCAATTCATCCACTCATTTTAATCGGACTAATGGAATTCTACGGAATTTCTCCGCTTAGTTGATCCCATTGATCACCGTATTTCTGCGGTGACATGAGGACGCGATCCATGCTGAATCAAGCTTGGCTGGTTAGTCCACCGCCCAGTCAGAGATTGGCATTTCATCACATCAACCGCCCCATCGCACGTCGATGGGGCGGTTTAGCATGGATGATTTATCCGATGATTTAGGTGTTGCTGCCTAACTGGTTCTTAACCGCTCCAACTCATACTGCACTGCCGCAATGTAGGCCGGATTGGTCAAACTGTCACTGGATAGCCGTCCGGTTTGAATGGCCGCTTTGATCAGATCGGTCGCCGTGATGCTGCCGGACTGGGTTCTGTGCAACAGACCGCTAGCTTTGGGGATGCCTGCCTCTTCCAACTGCCCTTGATAGGCTAAATACGCTAAGTTAAACGGGGAGATCTGCGTGGGCAGATTGGCAGTTACTGACCGAGGTTGGGCGGCCACTGAGTTGGCTAGGGCACTGGGCAGGTTGGTGCCAGTCAGTAATAAAACAGACAGCCCGGTCGTAAACAGACGGTTGGAGAATAAACGGTTCATAGTTCGCTGGTGATGGTGAAATGGTGACTGAATGAATTCGTTCGTAACCGTTCACTGCCCGTTAGGGGCGAAGCGGATGCAATCCGCAAGATGTTGCCCCTGGGGGATGGGAACAGGTCTTGATTCAGTGATGCCGCCGATTGATTGGTGGCTGACCCTGAATTGCATGGTTTTATCCTCATGCCGGTGCATGAAACGGGTCTGAGCCAAACATGAATCTGGGATGAAATTTTTTGCCGCCTCTGGTGATGGCGGCCAGTGATGGTGAGCAGTGATGGTGAGCAGTGACGCAACAACACGACTCAACGCAGCATTACAAGCAGCAGCCCTAGGGAGGGGGAGGCCATGCGGGTGATTATTCAACGGGTGCGATCGTCGCAGGTGAGTGTGGATGGGCAGGTGGTGGGCAAAATTGGCCGAGGCTTAAACCTGTTGGTCGGCATTACCGCCACAGATACCGCTGCCGAGTTGGAGTGGATGGCGCGGAAATGTTTGGAACTGCGCCTGTTCCCCGCCAGTGAGGATGGGGATGGGCGGTGGGAAAAGTCGGTACAGGAGATTAATGGCGAGTTGTTGGTGGTTAGCCAATTCACCTTGTATGGCGACTGTCGCAAGGGTCGCCGCCCGTCGTTTGACAAAGCGGCACCCCCCAGCCAAGCGGAGCAGTTGTATCTGGAGTTTGTGGAACGGTTGAAAGCCAGCGGCCTCAAGGTGGAAACGGGGCAGTTTGGGGCGATGATGCAGGTGGCGATCGCCAATGATGGCCCAGTCACGTTGGTGTTGGAACGGGACAGTTAATTGACTGGGGTAATTGACTGAGGTAATTGCCTTTGGGGAGGCATGGCGAACAACTGAGTAAACCGACTCGGCGAAAATCTTGGGTGAATTCGGTGTTAAATGTTGTAAATATAGGTAGACTTTGCTTGGATGTTTGGCGAGCGGGATGGGATACCCTCCGGATATTGCCCGCAACCACCGTTAGTTCAAGTCATTCCCCGTCAGTTGTGCGCCGCAGTTTACGTTTTCTTGTTCTTTCACCCAGACATTTTGGATGGTTTTCCAGCAGCAATATCACCTAATCGCCTTTGTTGTTTCTGCCGTGGTGGTGTTGATTTGTACACCCCTGATCAGAGAGATGGGGCTGCGGAGCGGTCGTGTTGATCTACCGGGCGATCGCAAGGTTCACGATCGCCCCATGGTGCGGTTGGGTGGCGTGGGCATTTTTCTGGGAACCATCCTCGCATTGTTGACCGTTTGGGCGTGTGGTGGCTTTGGAGCCTTACCCGCCGAAAAATCCGATGAGGTCTGGGGTGTCACCATTGGGGGGCTGGCCTGTTTTCTGATTGGGCTGGCCGATGATTTGTACGGCATGTCCCCCTTTAGTCGGTTGTTTATGCAATCCCTAGTGTCGATTGGGGCATGGCAAATGGGTGTGCAAATCAAAGTCCTATCGATTCCCTTCATCGGGATGGTTTCATTGCCGATTTGGATCAGCCTTCCCCTCACCATGATTTGGTTAATGGGGATGATCAACGCGATTAACTGGATCGATGGGCTGGATGGTCTAGCTGCTGGGGTGTCGGGGATTGCTGCTGTGGTGATGTTGATGGTGTGTTTGTTCATGCACCAAGAGGCGGCGGCGTTGATTGTGGCGGCATTGGCAGGTGGGGCGTTGGGCTTCCTGCGCTACAACTTTAATCCGGCACAAATTTTTATGGGCGATGGTGGAGCCTACTTCATTGGTTTCACCTTGGCGGGAGCGGGAACCATTGGCTTAGTCAAAGGGGTAACGACGGTGGCGGTGCTGTTGCCCTACTTGATTTTGGCGGTGCCGTTGCTGGATATGTCAGCGGTGATCATTGATCGCCTCCGTCACGGCAAGTCTCCCTTCCATGCCGATAAGCGACATTTGCACCATCGCCTGCTGGAGGCGGGATTGTCCCATCGGTTAACGGTGCTGGTGATTTATGCCCTAACGCTGTGGGTGGGGACGATCGCCCTAGCGGTGTCGGGGATGCCCAGTGGGTTAGGCTATGCGATCGGCTCGACGGTATTGTTGGTGGTGATTGTCTGGCGGGCGATTAAACAGGCCAAGAGTCAAACAGGTTCGGCTTAAGTTTTGGCAAGAAATAATTCCCTGGTTTTGAAACATATGCCTTATCAGTTAACAAATTTTAGTTTGTAGTGCCAACTTCAGTTGGCTTGCTGAAGCAAGTACTACAAACAACTCTCTGCAAAATCATGGGCTTCCACGGATTGTAAATGATTGGTTATGGATCATGGCTAAAAACAGCCTATTTTGTCACTCCCGACCCAGTATCATCCCAAGCACTAATTCGATAGGTTAACCCTCGGACTTCTAATTTGAAGTTGGCATAGGGCGGTTTTTCTAACTCAGGATACTGATAATCCTTTAGGTTTAGAAACGGAAACTTGTCTCCAAAGTTATTTTTGGCAATTTGATTGCTGGCAGTGTAGCTAACGATTTGGCCATCCGATGAGACTTTAAGCTTAAATGCACTCGGTTCTGCATAAAAAGTACCCCGTTGATTATCAATCCCGAGAAATTGCAGATAACCATAGATTACTCCTTGCAATGCTGCTAATTCTGCGGGGTCTTGCAGATTAGGGGTATACCTTGGAAAGGCCGACTTTACAGAGGTGGGTAAAAAGATGCTTCTTGGACAGTATTGATTCCAGGCGGGGTAGGCGGTTGACCACGGCAGGATGTGTAATACCTTACCTTGGGGAGAGAGGACAACTTTGAAGTCGGCAAATTCTAAGGGTTGATTGGAATTGGCATTTTTTAGCAGCGGTTCTAGTCGCTTTTGCTCCCGTACTTCAGTGATGAAGGATTGAGCGTTGCCAATTTCACGAGACGTTTCATCATAGGCAAAATAGCCAATGATTTGCCCCTCCCCATTCAGGATTAAACGCCAGATAATTTGTTGCTTGGGTTGATCATAATAATCAAAATTGTTTCCGATTAATGTAGATATTTTTTTAGCCATTTCTACCCAACGCTGTGGCTGTTTAATTATCTGATAACTGCCAGGTACACACCAAATTATTCCTGAAAGTTGGGTATTTGGCGTTGTATACTCAAAATCCTTGCTACTCAGTAAACGGTAATCTCTTAAAAATCCGCGATCGTTATCGTTCACCTTAGATCTACCCCAGATAATTGGAGTGCAATCATAGAAACTAATTTTTTCAACAGCGTCAATACCAGAAAAAATTGGCAAATCGAGATAGACAACTTGTCGATATACGTACTCGATATAGCATTTAATTCTAGTGTCTCCTAGGGTTGAAATTTTAGTTAAAGGTGACCCTGGTTCGCTTGGATTTTTGGTCAACTCTTTCTGTAGATCTAAGATCTTTTGAATGGGAGATTCAACCTGTTTTAGGAGTGCTTGATCAATCCTTTGAGTTGGTTTAATCCTCGCCAACTCAACAATTGCCCGATTAACTTGGATATCCATCCATAAGCGTGGATTGATTACTGTGTCTCCACCTTTCCGTGACCAATCGGTGATCGATGCTCTAGCACGCTGGAATAAATTATCGGCATCCCGCAGCACTTGTTCATCCACCCCGCCTTGCCAATTATTCTTCTGCAATGCCCCCATCACCATGGCGCGACCTTGGGCGTTTAAGAATTCCGCTGTGCCAAATTTAGCACCTTGCTTGTATTCTTTAATCGCCTGATCAAAGTTGCCTAAGTTCTCATGCAGAAACCCGA
>CAZJZR010000116.1:0-8728 GCA_964550475.1 uncultured bacterium | reverse complement strand
AAAAGTTCACGGATATTAGGCTGGCTGGGGAGTGGTTCAAGGCTGATGCAAATCTTCTCGAATACATCAATCAGTTGTAATGTCTGAATTCTGTTGGGTTTCGCCGAGGCTCTACCCAACCTACAACTACAACTATTCATTACCTATCACCTATTACCTGTTCCCCATCACCTAAACATAAAATTGCTGTTGCAGGTAAAGAAACGCTTGAACTTCCGCTGCTGTGGGTTGAGCCGCGATCGCCCCAGCCCGCATGGTGGTCAAGGCACCGACCGCACTGGCATAACGGATCAACTCTTGCACCGTTTCGGCATCGGTGAAGTTCTCCATCCCTCGCTGCAATAGCTGATGCAGAAATCCGGCCAGAAACCCGTCTCCGGCTCCGGTGGTGTCTTCCACGTCAACCTGAAAGGCGGGAAGCTGCCCCTGATGTCCCCCCAGCCAATAGCGACACCCCTGTTCCCCAGCGGTAATCAAGACGGCTTCCAGGTTGGGATACTGCTGGGCAATCGCCCCCGGATCCTGCGTCTGCAACAACCACATGGCCTCCTCATCCGTCAGTTTCAGAATATTGACCGTGGGCAACAGACTGGTAATTCGCGCCTGAGCGGCATTCGGGTCTGGCCAAAACATCGGTCGCCAGTTTACATCCATGACGATTTTGACCTGATGCACCCGTGCCAAGGCGAGGGCGCGATAAATGGCAGCGCGACTGTCCGTATAGGCCAATTCCAACGTGCCTAAGACTAAAAATTTGGCAGTGGTAAACAACGATTCTGGGATCATCGCCGCTTGCAGATAGGCATCGGCAAAATCCGTTGTGCCACCCCCTCGGAATCCGGCAAATTGGCGATCGCCGAGCTGCGATCGCACCACATACACGGCACGGGTGGGAGTCGTATCCCGGCACTGCACCCCGGCCACATTCACCCCCACACTGGTCAACAGTTGCAGTAAGGACTGACCATCCCAATCCTGCCCCACACAGCCAATAAACGCCGCTGGCGTACCCAACTTCACCAGTCCACAGGCCACATTTGCCGGAGCACCCCCCGGATACGCCGTCCACGACTCCACTTGTTCGAGGGATTTTCCCGCCTGATCCGCCAACCAATCCCACAGCACTTCCCCCAGACAGATCACCTGTGGCGCAGTCTGCTGGGGACTCGCTTTCTGTTGTGTGGTGAGTGGTGGTGTCACAGCGTTCCCCTCAAATCTGAGCCAAGGGACTGGCGGCAAAATCCTGTCCCCGTGATCGGTGCAGGGACGCGGCAATGCCCCTTACCCGTTACCCATGACCAATTCCCTATTCCCTATTCCCTCTGTAACTACCCAGGTATTTGACTATCCCTCATCCCCCATCCCCTTCTCCCTACTTGGGAGAAGGGGAGTTTCAAAGTCCCTCTCCCTAATTGGGCTACCGTGTATACACAAGTTGAAACTGCTGTCGCGGAGGGCTGTTTAGCCCCCTAAATCCCCCAATTCTGGGGGACTTTGAATTTCTGTTCCCCCAGAATTGGGGGCTAGGGGGCGGCTCGCCATTGGCTCTGACTAGATTCGATCACTTATGTATACACGGTAGCCCTACTTGGGAGAGGGATTTAGGGTGAGGGCAAGGGTAAGCTGGGCAGTCACTTCCCTCTTGGTTTCGCGGCAATCATCCAGACCAATATCCCCATCGATTATAGCCAGCCCACTTTCGATGTAAACCACCATGCTGGCGTGCGAATCATCTGCGGGGATGGAGTTACCCCCCACTGGGCTACATGGCACGGCGGTGTATATTAGGGAGCATGAAGACACTGGCGGGATGTAGCTAGCCAGTACATCACTTCCAACGCTGAATCCTCACCTCTATGCAAATTTCTGATTGTTGCTTTTCTGCGGTGGCTTTAGGTGCCCCCTACCGTAAGCTGGCGGTTGAGTTGGCCAAGACGCTGACCACCCAGGCTCCAGGGGTGAAGTTATTTCTGGCCACCGATGCCCCACAAGATTTTGATGGGATTCAGAATATTGTGCCAATTCCGCATCAGCATCGGTTTGGCTATCGTCCTTACAATGACAAATTATTTGCCTTAGAAGCCGCGCTGCAACAATACCCGATCGCCATTCAAACCGATGTCGATTCCACCTTTGTAGCTGATATTCAGCCCAAGTTGGCGGTGCCATGGCAACCGGGAGTGACGGGTCGTTCCGAGTCGTTGCTCAGCCATACCCAAAACTATAACCAGGGCGACTTTCCCCATGTGCAACAGTTAGCCCAGAAGCTGAACGTTTCCCTGGAACAGGCGCAATATGTGGGAGAACATATGTTTGTGGTACGGGCTGACGGGGGGAAAGAAAAGGACTTTATCAACTGTTGGAAAGAACTGGCTCACTATTGGGACATTAACAAATTAGGTGCAAAAGATGGCACATTGATTGGTATGTCCGCAGGCTATGTTGGCTGGACAGTCCGGGATACCTATTGGCGCGATTTAGATCAATGTTTGGTGCATATTGATGTGCATCGGCAAATCAAAGAAACCAACTGGCATCGCTCCAAACGGCAGTGGATGTATCGGTTGCGGATCCTGCGATCGCGCCTGCACGCCCTCAAAAATCCCAACTTTTTTCGTTACACTCCCCCAACGCCATAGCCGATGCCATAACCTAGTAGTTTTGCCATCCAAAACTGACATGACAGAGCCAATTCCAGCGATTACCCTGCCCCCCGTTACGAATGCCACCGAAGAAGGTGAATGGTTACGTACTGCACTCCAGCAATGGTTGGATCAAGAGTTTTTACCGGAGGCGGTGAACCACGATATCGCCAGCCGTGCCGCGCAGGTGTATGTGCGGCAACGGTTGGAAGGGGAGAATGATGTCGGGTCGTTGGTGATTGCGATCGTCACTGAAATGCGCGGTTTTGATTTCTCGAAAAGTTTTTACAGTGAGTTTGCCGTCGCCAATGCCGTCAGCGATCTCCTACTCGATAGCTTAGGCATCGATCGCTGCTGTGGCCAAGGCTAAACGGACATATTCCGATTAGCCATGTCCCCAAATGTCTACTAAACAATTGGCAATCCGCTGGGCGGCTCCCGGTTCACCGAGGCGACGACGACCATTTTCACCAATCAGGTGCAGGCGATCGGGATCAGCCAGTAGGGCTTGCAGGGCCGTGCCGACCTGATTTGGGTCGGGGATCAGGGTGACAGAGGGGCCGAGTAGCCGGGTTTGGGCTTCGGCGAAGGCAGGGGTGAATTGGGGGCCTTTGCCAGGAATGGCGATCGCAGGCTTACCCAACCCCACAAATTGTTCCGTTGCGGTGCCTGCCATGGCGATCGCCACATCCGCCTGTCGCAGGTAAGCCGCATAGGCCGTCTGGCTAATTGACAGATGGGCACGACCTTGGCTGAACTGGATGGCGGCATCAGTTCCATCGGTGAGGGGCACAGACTGCCAGCCGTGGGATTTGAGCGCGTCAGCCAGGGGATCACCGTTGACGCTGGGGGCGATCGCGGCTAATATCCGCAACCGTTGTCCCTGAAATTCCCGCATCACCGCATCCACCGCCACCAGCAGCCGATCCCAGTTGCGATACGCCTCCGGTGCCCGTGATCCCGGCAACAACAACAGCGTCAGCACTTCTTGGCGATCGCGATTCTCGACCCCGTACTCCCCACTCCCTAGACCCAACCCATCCATCATCGGATTCCCCAAGTCAAAGGCGGGGATACCAAACTGTTGCAGGTTCGTTGCCGTGATCTGATCTCTGGGAAATACGGCTTGACAGCGGGAACGGCGCATTAGCCAGCGTTCCCAGGGTAGGTAAATGCAATTGGTAGACCGTTCGAGGCGATCGCTCCACCACGATTTCCGGGGTAACCATCCCACCTCATCCCGCAGGTAATATTCCGACTTGGCTGTTCCCACAAAGGCATAGGCCGCACCGCTCCACCACGCCATCAGCAGCGGCACAATGTCCCCCACCGCCAAAATCTTGCCGCCCTGTTTTGCCCACGTTTTCACCGTCCGCAGTTGGCTCAGGGTCAGTCCCACCAATCCGCCCCGGATATCCCGCACCAGTTGCCGCCCATCCATATAAATGAAGCCACCGGAGGGCATGGCTTGCACCGCTCCAGCGATCGGGATATCCGCCTGCCGATAGGCATTGCCTTCCCCCACCAACGGCAAAGCCGCCAGTTCCGGTGGGTGGTCGGTCTGTTGCAAGGCTTGAAGAATTCGCACGGCAATGACATCTTCTCCATGACCATTGCTTAAACAAAGGAGTTTCATCGGTGTGGGTGGCAGTTAATCGTCACAAACTAGATAGGGATATCCCTCTGTAAAGATTGGATGAAGTTGTTGGGAATCGCGAAAAACCCCAGCGGCTCATCTCAATTTGTCTTTCAGGACTGGGAACTTTATTACTATAAGTCCTGAGTTCCCCCAGACCCTGCCAAGGTTGTGGTCAGTTATGCCACACTGCGCTATGACTGCACCATTGGCACCGCAGATGGGCGATCGGGGAAGTAATTTGGGTGTTGCTAGCAGGATGAATTGAAACTTCGTTTCAATTCATCCAACTCTTAGCTCATCCCTAAATTCAGCAACGCCGTAATTTGAAACGCAGTCAAGGGAAAAGACTATGATTTTAGCTTGCAAACCAATTATTGAAGAAGGAACTACCACCTATTGGAATGGTGTTGCCTTTGTGCGAGGCAAGAGTCATGCCGTTCCCCTCACCCCAGAAGACTATCGCAAAGTGATTGTGAAACTGGCGAGAACGTCTCCCAATTTCCCGTTTGAAAAGCTGCAACCGCTGAATTGAATTTTCGACCAGAGTCCATCCTTACTTAACTCAACCATCGGACGAGATTGGCCACATACGCCTGGATGTCGGTTAGGGCGTGGGGTTCGGTGGCCATGCCATCACCAGGCGGCTCATCTACAAAGGTTGGGCAACCACAGGCCACATCCCAGTTGTAGTCCACAAAATGATGGAACGTGGATTGGGCTACCACCCTGCCGAGTTGGTGCCCTGCCGCATCGGTACTACGTTCAGCAGCCACCACGAGATTGAAGGGGCGATTGGTGACTTGGCTAGTTCCAGTGGCGATCACCCGTGCATGATTCACGCCATCCGGTACCCCAACGCCGCCTTCGTGGGGGTGGGCTGGGAACAAGCGGATCACACCTGTGGCAGAGTCGGGATGGCGCAGCAGGTCGTGGATTGGTTCCACGGGCGTGATGGTTTGGTAGTCGCCATTGCGGCCAGAGTGGTAATTCGGCCAGGAAATGTAGGTGGTATAGATATCATCAACACAGCAGCGATCGGGGTCGGGATCGGGTTGCTGGCTATGGAAATAGTGGTACTGCCCGATCGCCCCCATGCCACACATCGATCGCCCCATATCCTGATGATCGCGAGTAGTGAAAATGCCGCCACCGTGTTGGTGAAAGGCCAGAATACCAGCGGCATCGGTTGCACTCAGCCCATCCCCCACATCCAAGGCAAACAACCACAGTTGGTCAAACTGCTCCCGACTGAGGTGACTTAACACAGGGTCGTTCCCATTGGCATCGGGATGGCGATCGCGGCTAGTCACCACACACAGGGGATTGCCGTCTGTGTCAGTCAGGCTGGTCAAATACTGCTGCAACAGGGCAAACCGATCAATTGTCCAATCATTCTCGGTGCCAGTGGGGAGGGTGGTTTGCAGCAGAATGCGGATGGGTTGGGGCATGGGTGGGGCAGGAGAATGGGGCAATTTAGGGAATTGATGAGTGATTGATTAATAGTCAGGACTAATAGTGAGCATAGAGACTGATCCCCTGACCGTGGGGCGATCGCCGCCCGACCTGACAGTAGCCGAACCATAGGGACGAAGCCTTGGAGGGACAGCCCTCACGGTAATAACTAACAACAGCCCGTCTAGTTTGATCCAGCGGATCACTGATGGGATAAGGCATGTAAAGCAGGATTAACCGCTGTGGCTCCAATTTAAATCAGTCAAATCAGGACGGTGTAACCCTAGTGAACAATCGATGTGCGGCTTTGGGTTTGATGCAGCTTGAGTAAGAATTTGTGATCGTGGATCTAAACCGATTAGTTTTTCCCTAAGATAAACAGAGGATATCATCTATAAAATCCTGCATTGAGGTGAATTTGGGTTTCCCTAATCGAAGCTCCATGGCCAGCTCATTCATTGAGGCGGTCAAGGTCAATTGGGAAGATTCATTGGCAAAATTTAGTTCTGTCGCCTAGCGAGTGGAGCGTCACAGCTAGGCTTTAGGGTAAATTCCTCCGGAATTGCCCCTAAAAGCAAAAGTTGACAGAGCACTAATCTGTTTTAACAACCCACTGGCCTGCAAATATCACCAATCCACCACCAATCAACGCCCTCCTAATATCATTTCCCATGGAACAGGACAGGGGTTACGGGCTATGCCTGTGACCCCTATGCCTTAGCTGATTCCCTAGATTTGAATTGAATTCTGAATCCTGCCTTAACTAAACCTAGATAACAACTTCTCATAGCTTCATGAATCAATTCCTTGTACAGACAAGCTGGTGGGTGCCTGCCTACGGCTTGATTGGGGCAATTTTCACCTTGCCTTGGTCAGTGGGCTTGGTGCGGCGGACGGGTCAACGCCCAGCGGCCTACTTCAATATTTTGATGACGCTGGTGGCCTTCATCCATGGGGGCATCCTGTTCCGAGCCACCCTCGGCCATGAACCGCAGGAGTTAACTTTCCAGTGGTTAAATGCGGCTGATTTACACCTTGCCCTCAGCCTGGATATTTCCTCCATCAGCACCGGGGCAATGGAACTGGTGACGGGTCTGAGTTTGCTGGCGCAGGTGTTTGCGATCGGCTACATGGAGAAGGATTGGGCATTGGGGCGGTTCTTCGGGTTAATGGGCTTTTTTGAAGGGGCGATGAGCGGCTTGGCTCTGAGCAATTCCCTGTTCCTCAGCTATGGCCTGTTGGAAATGCTCACCCTTTCCACTTACCTGCTGGTGGGATTTTGGTATGCCCAACCCTTGGTCGTGACAGCGGCACGGGATGCCTTTTTGACCAAGCGGGTCGGTGATGTGCTGCTGTTGATGGGCGTGGTGGCCTTGGGCACCATGGCAGGCAGTTTTGAGTTTCAAGATATCTATGATTGGGCGGAGACGGCAGATCTGAGTCCGTTGACCGCGACCTTGCTGGGATTAGCGTTGATCTCTGGACCGATTGGGAAATGCGCTCAGTTTCCGTTGCACCTCTGGTTAGATGAGGCGATGGAAGGGCCAAATCCCGCGTCGATTCTGCGGAACTCGGTGGTGGTGGCCTGCGGTGCCTATATTTTGATCAAATTGCAACCGATTCTGGTGCTGTCTCCAGTGGCGTTAACGGCATTAATAGCGTTGGGGACGGTAACGGCGATCGGGGCTTCCCTGGTGTCCATTGCCCAAATTGACATCAAACGGGTATTTTCCCACTCCACCAGTGCCTATCTTGGCCTGGTTTTTATTGCGGTGGGGATGCAGTGGACGGACTTCGCGTTGATCTTGCTGGTGGCTCATGCCTTGGCCAAAGCCCTGCTGTTTATGAGTGTTGGGTCGATTATTTTGACCACCACCAGCCAAGACATTACTGAAATGGGTGGCCTGTGGAAACGGATGCCCGCCACCACGATCGCCTTCCTGGTTGGGGCGTTTGGCTTGGTTGGACTCTTGCCTTTGGGTGGATTTTGGGCGTTTTGGCAAGGCATGAATGCCTTTTGGTACGACTCGCCGTGGCTCGTAGCCGTGATTTTATTGGTTAACGGTTTGACTGCCTTTAACCTCACCCGTGTCTTTCGCTTAGTCTTCTTAGGCGATCCCCAACCGAAAACCCGCCGCGCTCCAGAAGTGTTTTGGCCAATGGCGGTGCCAATGGTCTCTCTCTCCATCATCACCTTGTTGGCACCGGCTCTATTCGACAGCCTTTCCCTCATCCCCGACTGGGAATACATCAACCCCACCTCAATCGCCTTGCTGCTCACCTCCACTGTGGTTGCCATTGGGTGTGGATTTACAGTCCAATTCAATCGGGTTTGGGTACGCCCCATCCAGGAACCCTTTCGGTTTATCCAGGATTTGCTGGCCTATGACTTTTATGTGGATGCCCTGTATCGTCGCAGCGTAGTCTCTTGGGTGTCTGTGCTCTCCCAATTGGGGGCATGGTTCGATCGCTACATCATCGACGGCTTCATCAATTTCGTCGGCCTCGCCTCGATCATGGGTGGCCAAAGCCTGAAATACAGCATCTCTGGCCAATCCCAAGCCTATGCCCTCACCATCATCGTCGGTATCACGGTGATTGGCTTTTTGGTTAGTTGGATTTGGTGAATGGTGGATGGTGGATGGTGGATGGCGAATAGATTAAGTGGTGAGTGATGAGTGGTAAGGCATAAGTGAATGGTGACTCACCATTCATGCACTACTTACTCAGTAATTACTCGCCACTCAGTCACCATCCACTATCCACTATCCACCATCCACTTACTCTCCACTCTCCACTCTCCACTCATCACTCCCCACCCCTCCCCCTTTCCTCAATGCTCAACATCCTCTTATTAATTCCTTTAGTCGCGATCGCCATTCTTTGGCTCATCCCCCAGTCCGATACGGCTAAGGTTTACCGCTGGATCTCGCTGGGGGCGATCGGCTTGACGATTGGTGTGACTGCCGTGTTGGCGGTGCAGTTTAATCCGTCG
>CAZJZR010000115.1:0-8749 GCA_964550475.1 uncultured bacterium | reverse complement strand
ACCACACCGGATTATTTGAACTCTGGTTTGATCACAGCCTGTGGCAACTCACGGACGAGAACCTCTACAATACTGCGCTGTGGCAAATCCGCCAGTTCAACGACATTGCTCACCTATTGTTTTGATGGGTTTGTTTTGATGGGTGTATTTTATTCATATCCCTCCCTGATTACCTGATTCACGGCTCCGTTAAATTCGCCATGACTAACCCCGCTAACAATATCGGCAAGGAAGCGAGACAAGGCAGCGTTGCCGCCATCATTCAAGTCCTCAACGACAAACTCGCCGACTGTGGCGTGCGGACACGGGCGGTGCTGTCCGATGGTGTGCTGCAACTGTTATGCGAAGCATCCACCGTAGACCAGTTGGAACAGAGTGTACTGGTGGAACAGGTGCGGCAAATTTTGGAAAGCATTTCACCCCGCAACATTCGCCGCGTCCGGTTGAATAGTCGGATTGTGCGGGAACAACAATTATTGTGGTTAGAAGAAATTAGCCGCGACCCCGAAGGGCAACTGCTATGGTCGCAGGAAATTACCCTAGCCCGTCCGAATTTAATTAAACGCTGGTTAGAAGATCGGCAAGACCGGGACAAATTTAAAGACAGAACTCCGGATAAAAACCTCGCCAATCAACGGAGCCGCAGTGGCGGTCAGTTTTGGCGCGGCATTGTCGGTGGCGTGAGCCTGACGGTGTTTTTGGGGTTAGTCGGCTGGGCGATCGCGGGTTGGCTAGGGCCTCGGTTCAACACCCAGTCCTCCGCCCCTCCCCAACCGCCAACCCCTGCCACCACCCCCTTAGCCACTACACCATTCCCGGTGCCGCCCTCGCCTTTACCCACCAGCAACGCTGCCGTTCCGGCCACCTCCAGCCCCACCCAACCCATCACCAATGGCGATCCGTTTGTCGAAGCCGTGCGTCTAGCCGAAGAAACCTCAACCAAAGGCAAAACTGCCACCACCTCCGCCGAATGGTTAGACCTAGCGGCACGGTGGCAACGGGCATCGGATCTGATGGGCGCAGTCAGCACTGACGATCAACGCTATGGCACCGCCCAAAATCGGGTCGAACTGTATCGCCAACACAGCGAAGCGGCCTTACAGGAAGCGGAACGGCGACGGGCGGGACAGTAATGGAATGGGTAATAGGTAATTGGTAATAGGGAATGGGGAAACAGCCGAATTAACCATGACCAATCACCCATGACCAATTACCCATTACCAACTCAGGTTAAGTATTGTTACCGTGCCATGGTATGATGATCCCTGGCTTGGTTAAACAAGCTACTTCTCACACTGGCTCTAAGTTCTGTGGATTCTCAACCCCAACCCGCTGACGGGATCACCCCCGACCAACAGACGGTTGATTCGACCAATTCTTCCCCTGCATCATCGAGTGACTCCATGACGGAATATTACCGTCTGAAGCAGCAATTGGTGGTGTGGACGCTGGGTTTGGCCGCGATCGCCTTCGTTTCTGTCTGGTTGGCCTACTCCCTCAACATCGCTCTGAATTATTTGCTTGGGGCGTGCACAGGTGTGGTTTACTTGAGAATGTTGGCAAAGAACGTCGAACGGCTCGGTGACCAAAACCGCAAGGTTGGTCGGTCGCAATTGGCTATTTTTGTTGGGTTGATTATAGTGGCAACTCAATGGGAACAGTTACACATCCTTCCAATTTTTTTAGGTTTCTTGACCTATAAGGCGGCAATCTTGGGTTACACCTTGCAGACGGCAATTTTGCCTAATCGCTGAGTGGAGAATCGATTAGATTTCTCAATTTAGCGCATTGACTTGAGAAAGTGTTGAATTAATCGGAATCTGTATCGGCTGATACCGGGTCGCATGACTGGCTTGGCTGGCTCCCTGTGGGACGGTCAGTTGATGTTAGCTGTTACCGTTCCTCTACCCAGCAGATATAGATCGCGATTAGCCCAACCCATTAGTTGAAAGTACGCAGCCAATCTGGGTATCTCGCCCATCGCTCAACTTTTAACGACAGATGTGGTTGCGGATCAAATTTTCCAGCGCCTACGCTTAACTCCGCAGAACCCGGATGGAAATGCTGAATTTTCTTAATCCTATTTCTTTGCCCTTGGCCAGTTTGGAAGTGGGTCATCACTTCTACTGGCACATCGGCAACCTGAAAGTTCACGGGCAGGTGTTACTCACCTCCTGGATTGTCATCGGCCTGCTGGTGATTGCGTCCTTGGCGGCAACCCGTAATATTCAACGGGTACCGAGCGGGGCGCAAAATCTCATGGAATATGCCCTTGAGTTTGTCCGTGAACTGACCCGGAACCAACTTGGAGAAAAGGAATACCGTCCTTGGGTGCCCTTCATTGGTACACTCTTTCTGTTTATCTTCGTCTCCAACTGGTCTGGGGCACTGGTTCCCTGGAAGTTGATTAAGCTCCCGGAAGGTGAGCTGGCAGCCCCCACCAACGATATCAATACGACGGTGGCATTGGCTCTGCTGGTTTCCTTGGCATACTTCTACGCGGGTTTCAGCAAGGCGGGTCTGAGTTACTTCACCAAGTACATCAAACCGACCCCCGTACTCCTCCCAATTGCTATTTTGGAGGATTTTACCAAGCCCCTCTCCCTGAGTTTCCGTCTATTTGGCAACATTTTGGCGGATGAATTGGTGGTAGCCGTGCTGGTATTGCTGGTGCCCCTGTTTGTGCCCTTGCCCGTGATGCTTCTGGGATTGTTTACCAGTGCAATTCAGGCGTTAGTCTTTGCAACCCTTGCCGCTGCCTACATTCATGAGGCGATCGAGGTTGGCGAAGAGCATGAGGAGCATCATTCCTGACGCTCTCTAATCCGCTGAACCCCCGTTCAGATTTATCGTTCACACTTGCTTGCAATATAAGGATAGTCATCATGGATCCATTGGTTTCGGCTGCTTCTGTTCTAGCTGCTGCTCTCGCCATCGGTTTAGCTGCAATCGGCCCTGGTATCGGTCAAGGTAATGCCGCAGGACAAGCCGTAGAAGGGATTGCCCGCCAACCCGAAGCAGAAGGAAAAATTCGCGGTACGCTGCTGCTGACCCTAGCGTTCATGGAATCCCTGACGATTTACGGTCTGGTGATTGCTCTGGTGCTGCTGTTTGCCAACCCCTTCTCCTAATTGTTCCCCTAGGTTTTAGTGTGTCGGGTTGAGGTAATGGGCGTGGCGGCGACAGCATTGAATTGATCCCGTTGGATTGCATGACATTTGGATTGAATGACATCAATCTATCCCCATTACCTACACCCCATCCCCTGATTCCGGGTATTTGGCTCTGTTCAGCGAATGCAGGTTTAATCGAACATGTTTGATTTTGATGCAACATTGCCCGTGATGGCGGTGCAATTTCTGCTCCTAGCCGTGGTGCTGAATGCAATTTTCTACAAACCATTAACCAAGTCATTGGACGATCGCAGCGACTATATCCGCACCAACGAAGCGGATGCTAAGGATCGGTTAGCCAAGGCAGAAGCCCTTGCCAAGCAATATGAGCAAGAGTTGGCCGAAGCCCGTCGCCAATCCCAGTCGGTGATTACTGCGGCTCAGGCTGATGCTCAGAAAGTGATGGCACAAATGATTGCAGAAGCTCAACAGCAAGCCCAAGTCGAGCGGGAAAATGCTCAAAAGGAAATTGACCAACAGAAGCAAGCGGCCTTAGGGGCGTTAGAACAACAGGTTGATTCCCTCAGCCATCAGATTTTACAAAAGCTTCTGGGGCCTGAGTTGGCTCGCTAGGGTTCGCCCCGTTGGCCTGAGATGACGTGGTTTAGTCGGTGATTGCTTGATTAATCTCCGCAAGCCCGTTTCCGGGTTGAGCATCGGTTAAGTTCAGCATTGGGTATTGGTAATCCTGGTGAATTTTGTTCCTGGGACTCGCCAAGCTCCTCACTAAATGGCATTGCTATGGACGCAGCTATGGAGAATTTTTTAATATTGGCGATGGAAGCTGCCGAGGAGGCAGAGGGCGGGTTTGGCCTGAATTTTGATATTTTTGAGGCCAATTTAATTAACCTCGCCATTGTAATTGGCATTTTGGTTTACTTCGGGCGCAATGTCCTGAGTAAGACGCTGGGCGATCGCCGTGCTGCGATCGCGGAAGCTATCCAAACGGCTGAACAACGAAAGAAAGATGCAGCGGTGGCTCTAGCCGAACAACAGCAAAAATTAGCCCAGGCACAGAAGGAAGCGGAGCAGATTCGCGCTACGGCTGAGGCCAATGCCAAAGCCGCTAAGGAAGCCATCCTTGCCCAAGCGGCGGTTGATGTCGAGCGGTTGCGAGACACGGCAGCAAAGGATCTGGAAGTTGAACAGGCACGGGCGATCGCCGATTTACGGCAACGGGTTGTGGCCATGGCGATCCAACGGGTTGAAGGTCAACTGACGGATCGGCTAGATGATTCCGCCCAGCAACAACTGATTAATCGCAGCATCGCTATGTTGGGAGGTCGGGCATGAAAGGTAACGCATTTACCGCAGAAGTGGTAGAACCCTACGCTGAGGCACTGATGTCGGTTGCCCAAGCCAACAACTTAGTTGATCGGTTTGGTGAAGATGTCCAAGGGTTACTGGGGTTGCTGGATGGTTCGCCTGAACTCAGCCAATTAATTCATAGCCCCTTGGTGAAGCCAGAGCAAAAGAAAGCGGTGTTACGCCAACTGTTGGGTGAACAAGTGCATCCCATGATGGCTAACTTTCTGATGCTATTGGCCGATCGCCGCCGGATTCAACTGTTGCAAGGCATTTGTAAGCAATATCAAGTGTTGTTGCGGAAGCTGCGCCAAACCGTTTTAGCCGAAGTGACTTCAGCCGTTGCCCTGACGGATGAACAGCGGCAACAGGTTGCCGAAAAAGTGACGGCGATGACGGGTTCCCAACAGGTTGAATTGGAAACCAGTGTTGATCCTGACCTGATTGGTGGCGTGATCATCAAAGTTGGTTCCCAGGTGGTGGATGCCAGCATCCGAGGCCAACTGCGTCGCATCGCCCTGAGTTTAAGTTGATAAATTTAGGTAATCGGTAACTGGTACTGGGTCATTGGCGATCGCGGCCATTACCTCTGACCAATTACCCTTCACCAAGCACCTATTCCCATTACCCATCCAATTCCATCCACTGACCATGATTAGCATTAGACCGGACGAAATCAGCAGCATTATTCGGCAACAGATCGAGCAGTACGACCAACAAGTAAAAGTCTCCAATGTTGGTACCGTGCTGCAAGTTGGCGACGGCATCGCCCGCATTTATGGCCTGGAAAAAGCGATGGCAGGTGAACTGCTAGAGTTTGAAGACGGTACCGTAGGCATCGCCCTCAACCTGGAAGAGGATAATGTGGGTGCGGTGTTGATGGGTGACGGGCGGCAAATTCAAGAAGGCAGTTCCGTCAAAGCTACGGGGCGGATTGCTGAAGTCCCCGTGGGTGATGCCATGATTGGCCGGGTGGTGGATGCGCTGGGTCGCCCCATCGATGGCAAGGGTGATATCCCCACCTCCGAAACTCGTTTGATTGAGTCTCCCGCTCCCGGTATTGTCTCTCGGAAGTCGGTGTATGAACCGATGCAAACCGGGATTACCGCTATTGATGCCATGATCCCCGTCGGTCGGGGTCAGCGGGAACTGATCATCGGTGACCGTCAAACCGGGAAGACCGCGATCGCCGTAGACACCATCCTGAACCAAAAGGGTGAGGACGTGATCTGCGTTTATGTGGCGATCGGTCAAAAAGCTTCCACCGTGGCGCAAGTGGTGAATATTTTCCAAGAGCGCGGTGCCATGGACTACACCATCGTAGTTGCGGCCAACGCCAGTGACCCCGCCACCCTGCAATACCTGGCTCCCTACACCGGAGCCTCCTTGGCTGAGTACTTCATGTACAAGGGCAAGCACACCTTGGTGATCTACGATGACTTGACCAAGCAAGCCCAAGCCTATCGTCAGATGTCCTTGCTGCTGCGTCGTCCTCCCGGACGGGAAGCCTATCCTGGGGATGTGTTCTATCTCCACTCCCGGTTGTTGGAACGCGCCGCTAAGCTCAGCCCCGAATTGGGCGAAGGGAGCATGACCGCTCTGCCCATCGTGGAAACCCAAGCGGGTGACGTGTCCGCCTACATTCCCACCAACGTCATTTCGATTACCGACGGTCAGATCTTCCTGTCCTCCGACCTGTTCAACTCCGGTTTGCGTCCGGCAGTGAACGCCGGGATCTCCGTATCCCGCGTGGGTTCCGCCGCTCAAACCAAGGCGATGAAGAAGGTGGCCGGTAAGGTGAAGCTGGAACTGGCTCAGTTCGCTGAGTTGGAAGCATTCGCCCAGTTCGCCTCCGACTTGGATAAGACCACCCAAAACCAATTGGCACGGGGTCAACGCCTGCGGGAACTGCTGAAGCAACCCCAATACTCTCCCCTGCCCGTCTGTGACCAAGTTGCGATCATCTACGCTGGGATCAACGGCTATCTGGATGATGTACCCGTTGAGAAGGTAACCGCCTTCACCAAGGGATTCCGCGAATACCTCCGCACCAACAAAGCCGCCTATGTGGACACGGTGCAAACCAAGAAAGCCTTGGATGATGAGTCTGAGAAGCTGCTGAAGGAAGCGATTGTGGATTACAAGAAGACCTTCTTGGCCACGGCGTAATTCTATGTGGATGGTGAATGGTGGATGGTGAATGGTTTTAGCCATGGATGAGCGGTCAGTTGTGATTGACCACTATCCACTATTCACCATCCACTATTCACTCCCCACCATCGTCTCTCTCATCCACTTAATGTTTAACGTCCTATGGCTAATCTGAAGGCAATTCGCGATCGCATCCAGTCGGTCAAAAATACTAAAAAAATTACCGAAGCAATGCGCTTGGTGGCGGCAGCCAAGGTACGCCGCGCCCAAGAGCAAGTTATCGCTACCCGTCCGTTTGCGGATCGGTTAGCCCAAGTCCTCCATGGCCTGCAAACGCGCTTGAAGTTTGAAGAAGCCAACCTGCCCTTGTTGAAGAAGCGGGATGTTAAAACCGTTGGTCTGTTGGTGATTTCCGGCGATCGCGGCCTCTGCGGTGGCTACAACAGCAATGTCATCCGTCGTGCCGAAAACCGGATTAAGGAACTGAAGGCCGAAGGTCGGGATTACCAACTGGTACTGGTGGGTCGGAAGGTGACCCAATACTTCCAACGCCGTGAGCAACCCATTGCCGCCAGCTACACCGGATTAGAACAAATCCCCACTGCGGCAGAAGCCTCCCAGATTGCCGATGAATTGCTGTCGCTGTTCCTGTCGGAAAATGTGGATCGGGTGGAGTTGATCTATACCCGGTTTGTGTCGCTGATTAGTTCTCGTCCCATCGTCCAAACCCTGCTGCCCTTGGATCCCCAAGGCTTGGAAGTGGAAGACGACGAAATTTTCCGCCTCACCACCCGTGGTGGGCAGTTTCAAGTGGAACGGGAAAAAATGGCCTCTTCCGTGGCAGCGATGCCCCAAGAGATGATCTTTGAGCAAAATCCAGTGCAGATTTTGGATGCCTTGTTGCCCCTGTATTTGAACAACCAATTGCTACGGGCATTGCAGGAATCCGCCGCCAGCGAGTTGGCCTCTCGGATGACCGCGATGAACAACGCTAGCGAAAACGCCAGCGACTTGATCACCCAATTGACCCTGGTCTACAACAAGGCACGGCAAGCCTCCATCACCCAGCAAATTCTGGAAGTGGTGGGTGGAGCCAACGCCCTCAAGGGTTAAGCTTCTGGCAACTCGGTTATTGTCAAATCACCCCATTCAAAAGGCACAAAGAAAGTGATTTCTTTGTGCCTTTCTGCGTTTGTGGTAAAAAGTACCTATGGATAATGGAACTGACCAGGAACAACTGCGATCGGCCTATCAAGCAGGCAAATTAGCCTTTGAACGAGGGCGGTATCGGGAGTCGGTAAATTATTTGGAAACCGCCAGGGGCATCGCCATGCCCAACTCTAAGTTGGGTGGAGAAATCCAGGTATGGTTGGCGACGGCCTATGAAGCGGCAGGGCAGCGAAATGACGCGATCGCCCTCTGCCGTTCCCTCAGTCGCCATCCCCATTGGGAAACCCGCAAACAAAGTCGGCGGTTGTTGTACATTCTGGAAGCTCCCCGACTAGCGACTCGCCCCGATTGGTTGGTGAAAATTCCCGATTTAGGCAAGTTAGACGGTTCTGAAAGTGAAAAAATTCGGGCGGCTCTGGCTCGCGCCCCCAAACCCAAGCCCAAGGAACCGGAAAAACGGGGTTTTGTGTTAGAACCGGAGGATCTCAGCCAGGTGAATACCCGTGACAACCTGTTTGTCTGGGTGGCGTTAGGTACAGCAGTGTTGGTGTTGGGAGGATTGGTGTGGTTCAGTTAGGGGCACGGCCTGCGAGTCGCCAGCGGAAGGTAGCTCCGCTGGATCAACGGCAATGGCGCGATCGCAGCCTTGATCTATTGATGCTGGGGTTGATGGTGGCGGTGGTCTGTGGCATCACGGCAGCTTACATTAGTCAGGAACAGAATTTTAATTGGTGGATTGGCTGGTGGGGGCGGACTTGGAGTTTGGCCAACCTGGCCCGCAATGATTGGGGTAAATTCTGGCAGGATCTCCAGACCTCGCTGACCTGGGAACGCAATAACCTCTATGCCGTGCCGCTGCTGCCATGGATTTGGCTGTTTGGCCAGTCCCGCGTTGTCTACACCATCGCCTTAGCGGTGACCTACCTGATCCCGTTTAGTTTGGCGATGGG
>CAZJZR010000114.1:0-8761 GCA_964550475.1 uncultured bacterium | reverse complement strand
CCTTGGTTGTGGCGCACCATGAGGTCGGCGCGGAATTGGTAGTAGGTTTGGCCGACTGCTTCCAGGGTGGGATCGGTTTCCCAGTGTTCGGGGAAGGGGAAGGTTTCAAAGCAGTCGGAGGGAGTGTAACGCAATCGATCTTCTAGAGATGAACTGAAAAAGCGCGTCCAAATTTCGTGAACTCTGGATTGCAGAATATTAAAAGCTGAGTAATTGGATAAAGGAAAAACTACTAGTGATTCGGCATAAACGATGTCACTAGGCAAAAATGTAAATGCAACAGAATTACTAACACGGGAAATAACTAACACCCGATCGCACTGGGCGATCGCTCTAAATAACGCAGGTGTAGTTTCTCCAAATCGCCACCAATATCTGGCACGAATTTCTCGTTTTTGGGCTAATCGTTGCGGCTTAACTTTCTCTTCTACAATCGCCATTAAATCCGGCCATTTTCGCGCTTCATCCTCCTTCATTTCGCCAAAATTAATTACATAGCGATGGTGGGCATGGGTGGGGCTAGTGTTCACCTCTTCGCCGCCAATGTAAGGAAAAATCCGTTCGGCGTTGCGCGGGTCTTGTTCGATTAAGCGGTGCATTTCAGCGATGGGTGTGGCCTCTGGGTTGCTGTCATCAAAGGTAAACCCCATCCCCAACACAATGCTGCCCACAAAGCTTTTGTTGGCGTTGGCCAGCAGCACATGGGGGTCGTCGTTGCCGCCTTTGTCAAACAAAAAAGCGGTGATTTTTTCCACAGGTTTACCATCCAAAATGATCGGCGGAAGATAGAGCATCGCTTAATTCTCCTCCTGATAAATCCGAATCGCTCCCCGTTGCACAATCCACAGTTTGCCTGTGATGTCGTCTGTTTCTAAGGCATTAATCAATGTCAAAACTGCGTTTAATAAATCTTGATGAGTTGCCGGGTTTGGCAACCGTAGAACTGCAATTCCTGAATACTGAGAAGGCTGAAATCGCAGCGGATTACTGAAATCGAGATCGAGAGTAACTAAACAGCGTTGTTCAGCTTGGCACACCGCAATCACTTCAGGGTCAGAAGCACCTGTCAAATTTTGCTCTAAAACCGTTACAGCATCATGCCCCGCTTCGAGCAATAAAGCTTTACCGCGTTGACCAATATTTTCATCCAGCTTTAATTTCATACGCTAGACTCGATTGGAATTTCGACAAACCGTTCTCGTGACATCTCTGCCCCATACGCGATACAGGCAAGAATGTCCGCTATTTCCAGTTGAGGATATTCGTCTAACACTTCGGGTATCGTCATTCCGCTTGCCAGAAAATCGAGAATGAGTGACACCCAAATACGATGACCTTTAATACAAGGCTTGCCAAAGCAAATGTTGGGGTTAATCGAGATTCGTGCTAATAATTCCTGTCGATTCATTCGTATCCTCTCCTTTCACAGTCAGTAACGATGCCAGCGGTTCGTAGATATTTAGATCACGGTTATCAGGCTACTTTCATAATATGCACCACACTCACCACCACTGCCGCTAATCCTGGCCATTTGTAACGGCGGGTGGCGTTGTAAATCATGCCGCCATGGTTGCAGATGAACCGCAAACCTGTGCTGCGGGTGTCGCCTTGGGCGATCGTGTTGGTGGCAATGAGGCCGAAGGTGCCACCCTGACGGACGATGGTGAAGGCGCGGCGAAAAAAGTGGGCTACGATGTCGGCGTTGCCGTGGGATTCGGGATGGACAATTTTGAGCCAATCAATATACCCATCGGGATGGGCATTGATCGTCGTGTTTTTCCCGGCAAACGGGGGATTGCCCACGATCGCATCAAACCCCGGATTGGGCCGATCAAACACCTCTGGAAACTCCAGTTCCCAGTTAAACGGTTGGATCGCCTTAGCTCCCGTGGTTAACTTGGCGGCGATCGCCTGCATCTCTGCTGCCTCTACCAAGCCCTTTTCGTAGCCAATCAGCTTACCGCCAAACTCCTCCCGATAGGCTTGCCGTTGTCTGGCATTGTCCCCCGCAAAAAAGGATGCGATCGCCACCGTTGCCGTTAATCGGGCTGGAGCCAGCGTTTGATCCACATCCTGCAACAACGCCTGCTTCAGTTCCGCATCCGCATCCGTGCGCGTATCCGACGTTTGAATCTGTTGGCGCACCGCCAGCGTCTTCGTTGCCGACTGCCCAATCAACCGTTTGTGGTCTGCAAAAACCGTTGGTTCATAGGCCGCACTCGCCCCAAAACTGCCAATTTCCGCCTTCGTTAGCCCCACCAACGAATCGCCACACTTCAGCACATGATCCAAAAACGTAAACGGCAAATCCTTCGCCAGCGTCACCAACCACAGCGACAACCGCGCCAAATTCACCGCAAACGGGTTCTTGTCCACCCCATACAAACACCGTTGCGCCACCAACCGCCGCGCCACCACCACATCCTCTACCATTCCCGGCAAATCCGCAGGCTTGCCATGGTAATTCCACGCCTCCACCAGCTTGTCTGCCAACTGCCGACAGGCTTCCACCAAAAACGCCGCCGAACCCATCGCCAGATCACACACCTTTAGATCCAACAACTGCTCCGGCGTGGGATGGTCGCCTAACTGTTGCAACACTGGAGCCAGCGTCGTTTCCACAATCGGCTGCGTCAACTTACGCGGCGTATAGTGCGACCCCGATCGCCGCCGTTCCTCCCCCGGTTGCAGGTACAAACTCCCCACCGCCAATAGATTTGGCGTGCGAGCCGACACCCGCCGCCCAATTGCCGCCAGCACGTCCTCCGCCGTCTTCGCCTCCTTCAACTGCTTCAGAGCCGTACCCTTGAGTTCACAGTCCGCCGCCTTGAGTAACGTGGCGCGATCGGCAGGTTTCGCCGCCAGCACCGCATCCACATTGATCACCACATCCTTGGGACGCAGGGCGATCGCCCGTCCCTCCGCCAGATTCACCTCATAGCCCATAATCGCCTCATACACCGAGCCGATTTGTTCTACGTCCAGCGATCGATAGGACAGCCGCTCCCCATCCAACATCAGCAACTTATCCAACATCCGATACACCACCCCATCCGCAATCCGGGGTGGTTCCACCCGGCCAAACTGCTGAAACCGCGACCCCAACGGACGACCTTCTAAAAACGGATACTCATCCGGATCAAACAATTGCCCATGCCGTGCCGGTAAATAATCTGGCGTAGCACCGCCACCGTCATACACCAAGCGGAACAAACTCAACAACCCCGCCCACGCGCCATAGCGTTGATCCATCGTGTCCGGGTAGTTGCCCGCATCCTGCCGCAACTTCTCATACAACCCCGACACCGCATAATTGCGCTGATACACCTCATCATCGGGCATCAACCCCTCATCCTCGGCATACAGCAAAAACACCAGCCGCATCAACGTCGCAATCAACCCGCCATAGATGTGCTGACTGCCCTCATCCCCCAACCCCTTCTCCCCAGGGAGAAGGGGAGCTAAGATAGCCCTCTCCCGTGGGGAGAGGGTTGGGTGAGGGTTAGTCAGCAACGGAGTCAGCAACTTGCCATTCACCGCTGCATCTGCCGCCTGGAAGCCGCGCAACAGTTCCCACAGCGCGTCCAACACCTGCCCCGATAGTTTGGTAGACACTTCGGCTTGGTAGTTGCGGCTATCGGCCAACAGTCGCAGCAACCGTTGCGACTCTGGCACATTAAACAACCGATCTTCACCCAACAGCAGATTCAGCGCACCGACAATTAATCGCCCCGGCACCTCCGTCATCGCCTGCACCGGAAACGTTAAATGCCCCGACGACTCCCCCTTGGGCGCGTAGACTAACCGCAACTCGGTGCCATTCACCAACAGTCCGGCATACACCCCCGTTTCCCGCAGCAACCGCTCAAACTTGGCCTGAAGCGTCGCCTGCCACCCCTGCCCCGCCACCGTCGCCGGATCATCCTGGTCAAACGGCAGTCCCGTCACCGTTTGCTGAATCAACAACACCCACTGATCCGTATCCGGGTCACGCACCGCATAGGTGGGTTGCAACGTTTCGCCATAGCTGGGCAACACCACAGACAATTCCGCTGGCAATGCCGCCTGCCCCGCTGCGCCTACGAGGTCGCGATCGCGCCAGCCCAACACCGTTTGGGTAAAGGCTGGAAAATCGGCAATCCAAGCCCTGCTGTCATTCTGTCCATCAGGTAACGGCTCCGTGGCCAGGGCAGACAGTAACCGATCTTGTAAATCAACAAGCTGGCCGCGATCGATCACCGCCTGCGCCTTCACCAACGCCGGGGGGGACACCACCAACCCCACAGGTTGCAAGAGTCCCAACCATTCCTTATGCCGGAGGATATCTAGATCAGCCATGCTTACTACACCTCAACTCGACACAGGCCACAAATAGACAATGCCCACAGGCTCAACCCGACTCGCTTTCACCGCATAGGTTTGTTGAATCCGCTCCGGTTCTTTGACCATCTCCAGTTCCAATTTCCCCACCCGCGTTTCCCAATGGCGGCGATCGCGATCAATCTGTCGGCGTTCCTCTGGGTTAAACAACGATAATTGTTGGGTTTCGTACTGCTGCATTTGCTTGAGAATGCGATCGCGCTGGTCTTGCAGCAACGTTTGCATCTCCTTGGCTTCCTTCTCCCCCCGTTGGCTTAACTTGCTCGTTGCTCGTTTCGTCAACTCCTCTGCCCGTCGATTCAGGTGCGATCGTAAATCATCCACATCCCTTGCCGCGTGACTTTTCAGCTTCTCCACCAGAGCCAGCGGCACCTCCCGCAACCGAGGGCTGGCCAACGCATCCTCCAAAATTTGCAGCACATCCTGCTTTTCTCCCTCCGGTAACGGACGTAAGCGTCCCCGTCCCCGTGCCTCCGGGTCGATCCAGTCCGCCGCCACCGTCACCAGTTCATCGTGCAACCGCGCCGCGCGATCGCCATACAACGACAACCGCCCCAAAATCACCACCCGTGGGATCGGGTCATCCGTCCGGCAGACACAGGCACGGGTCAACTCATCGTGCAAAAAGCCCTGGGACAAAAACCGCCCCAACAACCGTTGGACAATCCGATGTTCCAAATGCAGATGCACCACCTGCCCATCCAGCGACCCCGGATCTTGGAACACCACCGGACGGATGGGAGCCTGCCGCCGCCAATCCCACAGTTGTTGGTTTTTTGGTCGCGGCGATCGCAACGTGTCCAGCGTCGTTGCCCAGGTGGGGTCAGCCCCCGGCAACTGATCCAACGCCGGGAGCACCCACCGACTGCGTTCCAAATCATCCACCGCCGCCGCCGCATCCAACGGTTGCAACGCCGCCGCCCCCATCAACTCCAGCGACACCGACAACGTATCCCGGAAGTGGCGATCGTCCAACCCTAACCACACTTGCGAATCCCGCAACATCGCTTCCAATTCCACCTGTTGCTGCCGCAACTTATCCTGCCGCAACCGAATCGCGTCCAACTCTTCCGTAATCGTGCGACTGCGATCGCCGCTTTCTGGACTGGCCTGATCCGCCGCCTCAATGGCCGTCGTCAATCGGTCAATCTCCGCTGACCGAATCCCCTGCTCCAACAACTGAGTCACATTCTTTTCCACCACCGGCGACAAACTGCCCAACTCAGCCTGAATCCGCTTCGTCTTCTGCACCAACACATCCAACACCCGATCTTCCACCCGTTGCTGAAGCACAAAGTAGTGGCAGCGTACCTCCGGTTCCCGTTGCAGTTTGCGGTCAATCCGACCATTGCGCTGCTCCATCCGGCTGGGATTCCACGGCACATCAAAATGGAACAGATCGGCACAATAATTTTGCAGGTTCACCCCCTCCCGTGCCGCATCCGTCGCAATCAAAATCCGCAGTGGATGGTCGGCTGGATCACTGTTAAACGCCTGCTTGATGTACTCCCGCTCCTCTTCGCCCATGCCGCCATGGAACGACTGGATGCGATCGGCTTCGCGATCGGAACCCGCAATGATGGCCGTTAATTGTTGCTGCAAATAGCGTTTGGTGTCGGTATATTCGGTAAAAATCAACACCCGTCGCGGCAACCAAACCGCCCCCGGCTGGCCTAACTCCGGACACAGATGCAGCCGTATCCAGTCCGTCAGTTGGCGCACCTTACTGTCGGGTTGGTGGCGTGCCTGTTCCGCCATCTCCGCCATTTCCGCCAACAAATCTAACTCTTGCGGCGATACTGTATCCCCTGCCGTTTGGGTTGCCCGCTCCATTTGTGCCGCCTCTTCCGACAACACCTCCTCTTCCGCCAGATCCGCCCGGTCATCATCCGCCCCTGCCGCTTCCTGCAACAGGCCAAAATTCAAGTGCAGGGGTGCTGGGGGGTGCTGGGGTGGACTGGCTGAACGCGCTTGATCCAGTTGACGCGCGATCGCCCGACGATGCACCGCCAACGTGCGGGCAAACGCCTCAATTGACGACAGCAACCGCTTTTGCAACGACGTTAACACCAACATGGCCGCCGCCTGGGTCGATTTTGATGCCGTTTTTAACCGTTCCTCTCGGCAACTGCGATAGGTTTGCAGCAACCGCGCCAACTGCAATTCCGGTGCATCCGCAGGCAACCCCTGAATCAGCATAGGAATCACAGTGCGCTGGGGAAAATCAGTATGATTAATCTCCCGCAGATCCTGCTTCAACCGCCGCACCATCACCGCATCGAGCAGGCTTTTATTCCGTACAGGCACCCCTCGACAAAACCGCTGCGGGTCTAAAATTTCCAACAACGCCGCAAAACTATTGGAGTGGCCATTGTGGGGAGTCGCCGATAGAAATAACTTGTGCTCAAACCGTGGGGCTAAATCCCGGACAATCCGCGTCAGTTGCGAGTCGATTGCGTAACGGGAACCACTGGCCGGAGCCGCATTATGGGCTTCATCCAGAATCAACATCGAACCCGCCGCAAACTTTTGCAGCCAATCCCGCAACGGAGCCGCATAGGTTTCATCCCGCAAGAGTGAATGGGAAATAATGAACCGGGTATGGGTCTTCCAGGGATTGATGCCATAGCCCCGTTCCCGGCGTTTAGTGGCTACAAAGTCGCGATCGTAAATAATAAACGTCAACCCAAAGCGGGCTTCCATTTCCTCCTGCCATTGGCGCACCACCGACGGCGGGCAAGAAATCACCACCCGCTTAATCTTCTGCCGCATCACCATCTCTCGCAAAATCAACCCTGCTTCAATGGTTTTGCCCAACCCAACATCATCGGCAATAAACAAATTGACGCGGGGCATCCGCAACGCTTTGCGTAAGGGTTCTAGCTGATAGGACTTCACCTCAATGCCAGCCCGATAGGGAGCCTGAAACAACTTCGGGTCTGTGGAGGTGACACAATTCCAGCGCAAGGCATGTAAGTAGGCCGAAAAATAACGGGGATTGTCGAACCCACGCTGAGCGACCGATGCCCACGAAGCCGTTTCTACGATTTGGGCATCCAGTTCCCGCTCCCAAAACACTTCCAGGCTGTCACCCTGAGCATCATCATCCAAACACGCCAGCCGCACCTTGGTATCTCCCGGTTGGCTATCCGCCGCCGGAATCACCTCTTCTACTAAATACTGCCGTGAACGCACCCGAATAATTTGCCCCAGTTCTGGCATGACAGTTCCTTTACAGCCTCAACGGCATGATTGGATGGCTTAACTGGATAACTGAATGACTTGATGGCCTAGTTTTAGTTAACCCAGGTTTGCAAACAAAACTACATACGCTTGCTTGATTTCCATCATGGCATTCAAAATAGAGGAAGGCAAGTACAAAGTGTACGTACAAATGGAGTGATTATGGGACGCAAGGGGCAATCAATCACTCTGTCGGTGTCAGAGCAGGATAAGGTACAGCTAGAAGCGATCGCCCGTGAACAAGGGATGTTGTGGGGCGATCGCCCCAACATTTCCCGACTGGTGGAGGCGATCGCCCGTCGAGAAGTATTGATTGGGCGGAATCATGACTGGTCGCAGAGTCGGATTAAAGCCTTGCATCAGTCCATCCAAGTCTTGATCGATGCCGGACACCCCGATGCTGCTGCAATCTTAGTCCAGCTATTAATTGAGCGTAGTGAAGTCCCCATCCCGCTGCGGCATGAACTGGAACAGCTACTCCACAAACCAATTCCCGCGTGGCGATCGGCCATTGACCACGCCATCCATCGTCAGACTCCGTTCCGGCTGATGTACCGAGATGCGGCTGATACCCCTCGCAGTTTCACCATCCGTTACGCCCAAATCACCCCCTACGAGCGACGGCAATACCTGGAATGTTGGTGTGAAGAAACCGAGGGAAATCGCGATATTCCAGACCTGCAACATAATTGGACATTGCGCTTGGATCGGATCGCAGAAGCCGCACTGACTCCCCTCGATGCAGAGTGGCGATCGCGCTTGGATGTGGTTGTAGTGGAATTCTATTTACTGGGAGGATTAGCCTTTGCTTACGAGCCGAAACCGAATGACACAGTGAGTGAATGGCTAAGCCCAAGTGATCTGCCAATCCGTCGAGTGGTGCGCCAAATCAGCAACAGTTTCTGGTTTTTCCGAGAAGTATTGCGCTACGGCGAAGATTGCATCATCATCAGTCCTGCATCGGTGCGCGATCAGTTTAAGCAAAAATTGCTGGCAGTCTGCCAGCACTATGGGGTGGCTGAGTTAGAACCGCAGGCACCAGGAGACCCGCCCGCAACGTGACCATGATTGCCAGCACATGCCAACGCTGTACCTCCCTCCGCCACCACCGAATTGGATCTATGGCTACCCCTATCCG
>CAZJZR010000113.1:0-8774 GCA_964550475.1 uncultured bacterium | reverse complement strand
CGCCCAATTTGCCGGATGCTCAGGTGATTAATTTTGTCAAATTCATGGAGTTGATCGAATTCCTCCATGCTCGTTCTCAGGAAGATTTGCCGCCAGCCTGCCAGATGCCCTTGAGTGAAGCGTTGGCTGAGCACATTAAGCGACGGCTGTTGTACTCTGGTACGGTAATGCGGATTGAAGCTCCGTCCACCCTACCTTACTACGCGCTGGTACGGTCATCCTATGCGGCAGCAGACCAGGAAGAACGGACTTACTTAATGGTGGAAGACACCGCCCGTTACTTTGGCTTGATGAAGGATTGGGCGGATGGCGCATCGGATGTGATGCGGGTTTTGGAAGAATTGGATATTCCAGAACATCGGATGGAACAGGCTTTCCAAGAGTTGGATGAGGTGATCCGAGCTTGGGCCGATCGCTACCATGAGAAAGGTGGTACACCTGTAGTGATGCAAATGGCGGTTGGCCCGAACGAAAAGTCAACTACCTAAGCAAACCAAAAACCTAGGCAAAACAAAAACCTAACCAAAAAACATAGACTTCTACCGTTGTCCTTGGAGGCAACGACCAAGGCACGGAGCCATGAGGGGTATTACCTTCTGTTTCCGTGCTTTATTGTTTTTTAATGCTCAATCCTCTACTTAAAAGTAACTGCTTAAAAGTAACTGCCCCGATAGATCAACACTGGATTGTTTGATCCACAAGGGTTGGGGCACCCAACATTTACGAGGATCTATCGCTAGGTTGAAATCTACGCAGCGAACCATGAGGGATGTGCCTATAGGATAAATCTGCTTCCCGATAGTAGATGAACAGATTGCCGGACACATAGACATTGCGCCGACTCGACATTGCGCCGACTCTGAAAGAAGAGTTGCAACACCGCAAGGCAATACAGCAAATAATCACGGGTGGCATCACTTTCGGTTATCGGTTGTCCGTCGCTTTCCGGATAGTAGATCGCGGGATGATAGGAAGTTTCAGGCATGGCTGTGGTGGCGTTGACTGGGCGATCGCAGCCCAATACCCAAACGCAACTTCATTCTACAAACAACGGTACTATCTTGGCTCAGGCTGAGGCAGAAGGGGCTGAATACCAACGTTCAGAAAAAAACGTCTCTATGGGGTTCTCTATGGGGTTCTATCGTGATGGCTTGGAGGGTAACCGTTCCCTCTCCGTCAGCGGAGAAGTGGACGCAACCGGCAATAAGGATCCCTGGACACAATGCCGTGACCTTAGCCCCATCACCGGCACAGGATTTTTCCGATCCATGGGGACTCATGGATGTGCCGATTTCCAAACTGCCACATAACTGCTTTTTCCATGTGCAAAACCGCTTATAGTAATAGGCGTGTGAGGAGAAGTCCAAAGGAAGAGCCTCTGGGGTCGAAACAAGGCAAGACACCCGGAGGCTTTTTCTTTTAAAGCTTTTTTAAGTAATTTGCTTTTTTAAGTAATTGAAGTAATTCTGCCGCGATCGCGCTCAACACAAGAGTCAGCCCTAGCTGTTAAATTAAGCCAACACGTAAGCCAACACTTCAGCTTTACTCAGTCGCAGATTTGGCTTTACTCATCAGTGCAAACGGGGACAGTGCTCCTACGGTGTAACCGTTCACTCCCCTGACGGGGAGGAACAAGCGGGCACAGCCCGCAACACTTTTTCCCTGGGGGGATGTGAATGATTACCCTACGGTTTTTGGGAAGTTTCGGTCAATTGTCGTAAATCATGCAGGCTATGCAGGTTCCTGGTAAACTGCCATTGTTTTGGGTTTGATTGGTTAGGTTTCGCCAATTCAGTTTCCCAACATGACACAATTCCTCCACTGCACTCCCACCGCGCCCATGGTTACAGCCAGTCTGATGTCTCCTGCCGACGTGGCAGCTCTTCCCAGCGATCGCCCCCCTGTGCGGTTAGGGGTCATGGCTTCCGGTAGTGGCAGTAATTTTGCGGCTTTGGCACAGGCGATCGCCGATGGTCAACTCCATGCAGAAATTGCCGTCTTGATTTACAACAATCCCGACGCATTGGTTAGCCAACGAGCCGCCCAGTGGAACATTCCAGCCGTGTTGCTGAACCATCGCCACTTCGACAGCCGCGAAGCCTTAGATGCCCAAATTGCCCAAACATTGCGTGACTATCAGGTGGAATGGGTGGTGATGGCAGGTTGGATGCGCCTTGTCACCCAAGTGTTAATCGACGCATTCCCCAATCGGATCTTGAACATTCATCCCAGTCTGTTACCGAGTTTTCCAGGGGTACGGGCGGTGGAACAAGCCCTAGCGGCTGGGGTAAAAATTACCGGATGTAGCGTCCATCGCGTCATCTTAGCCGTAGACAGCGGCCCTCTGCTCATCCAGTCAGCAGTGCCCATTTTGCCGGGAGATACGCCAGAGTCGCTCCATGCCCGGATTCAGGTGGAAGAACACCGGATTTTGCCACGGGCGATCGCACTGGCGGTACAGGAGGAAGCCGCGATGGCGAAGTCAGCCCCATCAACCCCATCAACCCCATCAATCTAAGTAATCGCTTTTCGGACAGGCTTTGCATCACCGCAGCAAAAATGGCTCATCAGAGTGGTCACTACTTCGGTTAACGTTAATTAATTAATAGTTGCTAACAGTTGTGAACACTTGCGAACTCAATTAAATTGATTCAATGCGGGTTGGTGCGAATTTGGCGGATTATTGCAGGAGGGACAGCAAATGAATATTTTTGGAATTGGCTTGCCAGAAATGGCCGTGATCGGCATTTTGGCGTTACTCATCTTTGGCCCCAAAAAACTACCAGAAATTGGGCGCAGTCTTGGCAAAGCCATCCGGGGTTTCCAAGATGCCACCAAAGAATTTGAAACTGAATTCAAGCGGGAAGCGGAACAATTGGAAAAAGTGGTGACTGAACCGATGACAGCCACCTTAGAAACGATCGACCAACCTGCCTTATCTCCGGCCACCTCCCAACCCGACACAACGGCTGAAACTGCCGCCTCCACTGCTGAATCTACGCCTGCACAGACCTCCTAACCGTTGAACCTTTCTGTCTTTGATCACTGCGCCCCATGACCGCGACCAATTCCGCTGCTGCTCTGGTAATTCCCCACTTGATCGTCGGTTTGGGCAATCCCGGCTCCAAATACGAACGCACCCGTCACAATATCGGGTTTATGGTGGTTGATGCCTTGGCCAAGAGTTGGCAAATTTCCCTCACAGAAGAACGCAAGTTTCAGGGTCTGTTTGGTGAAGGCTGGGCACCGGGCAATCGCAAAGTGCGGTTGCTCAAACCACTCACCTATATGAATAATTCTGGGCAGGCAGTGAGGGCGGTAATTGATTGGTTCAAACTGTCCCCTGAATCAGTGTTAGTGATTTACGATGACCTGGATTTACCCGTAGGCCGTATCCGGATGCGGTTAATGGGGTCATCGGGAGGGCAGAAAGGGATGAAATCCGTAATTTCCCATTTGGGAACTGAGCAATTTCCCCGTTTACGGGTCGGTATTGGTAGTTCACGGGATGAAAAAACGGGCGATCGCGACACGATCGCCCATGTATTAGGGGAGTTCTCGGACGCGGAGAAAAAACTAATCACAGTAGTGTTAAATCAAGTGACATCAGCCGTAGAACTCAGCTTGACTCAGGGTGTAGAGAAGGCCATGAGTTGTTACAACGGACAAACCGCCACATTAGAAACTCTGTAGATGCACGGTTGCAGAACGATTCACCCCCACAGACTTAGGAGTATGCAGCATGGGACTCAGCATGGGACTCAGTAAATTAGGCACTCATTTCCCCATTCTGGACGGCAAGAGACCGAATAAATGTCATATCCAAGTACCGGACTATGTGCGACCAATTAGTGCGGTCTATTACCAGGGTAAATTTTATGGCTATGCCAAAGTCTTTCCCTCTGTTGATGCGGCTGAGCGTGTTGCAGAGCGGTTAACTAAGCAAGGAACTGAGTTTGTCTTCACCAAGGTAAAAAAAGGTCTGGTATTGTGGGTACTTGAGCCAGATGCTCAATTGTTGGGCTAATCTGCTGTGGGGCTAATCTGCAATGCCCTCCTAATTCCCGCCTATCTTCACTGAGTCGTGTCTGCACGTCACCTTCCTGAGACCACCGCCCATGTCCGCATTATTCGTCAGTCTTGGCAACAGGGTCAGATTGACGGTGAAGTGCGCGCTAATGATTTTGAATGGCAATTTCAATGGTGTTTTCGCCAAGGATTGCTGTCTGTTGAGCCGTCCCTTGGTCGGGCGTTGATTTTAGAACCCCTCAGTCGATTTTTGGAACAACAGGACTATCAATTAGAACCGGGTGGGGATTACTATTTCACAATTCGGGCTAGGCTATAAGCTCCGGAACGGGGTATCCTGACTTTGGCAAGTTTAGTCCATCTGCATCATTGGCATGGTTAAGTCCAACCAACCCAGCACCGCACCCAAACCAGCGTTTCAGGTTTACCCATTGGATCGGGTGGCGATCGCCCTGATGGTTGTCCTGATGGTGCTGATTGGTGGGCTATTGTTGAGCGGTGACAGTACGGCTCCCCGTGTGCGAGATTTTAGCTGGCAAAATCGCCAAGTTGGAGCGCGAGACACCGCCTTTATCCTCACCTTTAACCGCCCAATGGATCAGGCGAGTGTGGAGAAAAACCTCCGCATTGATCCGCCATTGCTGGGACGGATCAGTTGGGCTGGTCGCCGCATGGCCTATACGTTGAATTATCCGGCTCCCTACGGCACCAGCTACACCGTTAGCCTACGCGGTGCCCGCGATCGCTTCAGCCGTGACCAAAGCATCCAAAACCAACCTTTCACGGGCAATTTTCAAACCCGCGATCGCGCCTTCGTTTACCTGGGAGTGGAGAAACAGGAGGAAGGGCGATTGGTGTTGTATAACCTCACCCGTCAGCAAAAAACTGTCCTGACCCCTGCCAACTTAATGGTGATGGACTTTAAGCCCTATCCCAAGGGCGATCGGATTCTGTTTTCCGCCAACGATCCGGCTAGTCTGCGGCAGGGCGTGATGAACCAAAAACTCTACACCGTCACCACCGGAATTAATCCTGCCGTCCCCAACGAACCGGAATCTGCCATTGATCAACCGGGTCAGGTGATGGAAGTTTTAGGCAGTGATGACTACCAGAACCTCAAATTTGACCTATCACCAGACGGTCAAACGATTGTGATCAAACGAGCCAGTCGCACCAACCCTGGCGCAGACTTTGGCATTTGGGTGATCCGCGACAGTCAACCGCCCCAACGGTTGCAAACCGAACCGGGTGGGGATTTCCTGATCACCCCCGATGGCACCTCCCTCGCCATGACCCAAGGCCAAGGGTTGGCCATCCTGCCCCTCTGTCAGAAAAATCCCTGCCCTCCTGCCGATCCGCTGGAATTTTTACCCAAATTTGGCATGATTCTTGGCTTTTCGGCCAATGGGCAATCCGCTGCGGTGGTCAAATTCAACACCGACTATACCCGTTCTCTATTTTTGGTGAATAGCCAGGGTCAGGAACGAGAGTTATTACGGTTTCAAGGCACGGTGCTCAAAGCCCAATTTGACCCAACGGGTAAGTTGCTGTATTGCTTGCTGACCCAACTGTTGCCGGGTGAAGTCTACCAAGAGCAACCCCTCCTAGCTGTGATTAATCTAGCCACTGGTAAAGGGGCGCAACTGAATTCTGTCCCCTTACCACTGCAACAAGACATTCAAGCGGACTTGGCTCCGGATGGGTTGGCGATTCTCTACGATCAGTCCGAACCAACAACAGGTCAACAGCAATCCTCTGCCCCCAGAACGCCCCAAGGCCGCAGTATTGCCACCAGTAAACTGTTTTTACTGCCCCTCAACCCGTCTACCGATCCCAAGCAAGTGCCCACGCCTATGGATGTGGTAGAACTCCCCATGCGCGGATTTCGCCCCATGTGGCTACCCTAAGCGGGTTGATTTACCCCATCCTACCGACCCAACCGTAGGGGCGATCGCGGCATCCCTCTGGCTTTACCCCCCTTTGTGGTTGCGTATCTTTCCACATACGACGACATCATGCGTTACGGCTAACGCCTAACGCATCCTACGTTGGGTATTTGATTTACTGTAACTGCCTGTCACTGTCCAGGTGGTTCAACGCTGAATGGGTTGAACCATCTGGGTTGGGGTCTGTAGGGGCGCGGTTCCCGCGTCCTTAATAGGTACCTGGGCAGTTACGATTTACTCGTAGATCCCTTATAGTGCAAGACTGGCGGTTGTTCTAAGGCACTTGCCAAATCTTGTCATGATAGTCGGCGGGTTGGGCGTAGGGGTCAACGGCTCCATGGCTGTGCCCGTGACCGTGATCATGCCCATGGCCGTGCTCATGGCTGTGATTATGCTGATCATGAGTATGGGAATCATGTCCATGGTGATTATGATTATGGTGATCATGATTATGGTGATCATGACCGTGCGCGTGCCCATGGCTATGCCCATGCCCATGCCCATGGCTGTGCCCGTGCTGATGCCCACCGTGGCCATTGGCTAAGGCGGCCAATCGGAACTTGCACAGTTCGCAATTCATCTGTACCTGCCCCAACTGGGTTTCCAGTTCCCGCTCCCGCAGCACCGTAAACAGAGCTGGATCGAGACCCATCTCCGGTAGGCAGGTCATGGCAATCTCAGGGTAAGCGGCTTGCTGTTGGTCGGTGGTGTCAAAAATCTTTTTCACCAACAGTCCGGTAAACAGGAAGTAAGGCAGGACAATAATCCGTTTCGGTTGGTAAAGGCGAGCGCGACGAAAGCCTTCCTCTAGGCGAGGATGGGTAATGCCGATGAAGCAGATTTCCACGGTGTTGTAACCGCTGCCTTCCCAGAGAATCCGCGCCATTTTGTAGACATCACCATTGGCATCCGGATCGCTGGAGCCGCGCCCGACAAACAGCAGTACGGTGTCTTCCCGTTGGATGCCGTGGGGGTTGTGCTCTGGGGTATCCAGTTGGGCAAGGCGCGATCGCCACAGATCCAAAATCCCTGGGGTAATGCCAAAATGCCGCCCATAGTGGAATTTCAGTTGGGGATGGCGTTGCCGTGCTCGATCCAACTCGTTGGTCACGTCAAATTTGTTATGCCGTGCCGCAAACAGCAGCACAGGCAACACCGACAAATCGGTGTATCCCTGTTCCACGCACCAATCAATCCCTTGCTGGATGCTCGGTTCCGTCAGTTCCAAGAAACAGGGAACAACTGGACGCGACGAATCCAAGGATTGATACGCATCAACAAACTCTAAAAAGCGTTGCCGTCCATCAACATCCCGTGTGCCATGCCCCACCATCAGGAGGGGGCGTTGCAACGGCAACGGATCGAAGGCGAGGGCGGGGACAGGCTCAACGGACACCGTTGGCGAATGCGCTGCCAGTTCAAGATTCACGGATTGACTCGACATGGGAATAAGCTCCATTCCTGTGCAAGGCAGGATCTAGAGTGGACAAGGAACAGACAGGCGTTCTGGCTCTTGGGGCAGGGGCAGTTTGCTGATCATCCGCTGCGGTTCCCAATTACAGTTGCCGCACAGCCTCGGACTTGCACCGATGTTTCCCTGTGCTGTTCCGGTTCACAGTTGCTTCGTTATCTTAGCTCACCACGTCACCGTGAGGAATTACCTAAGCGGCCTGCGAATTAGGAGTTTGCAGGGGGCACTGCGATTAATCTGGGATGGGGCAGTTGAACTGCCCCAACTGACAAGATAACGTTGCTTGGGAGATCTGGGTCGGTATTTTTCCAGGTGTGTATGGGCTGATGCCCTGACAAGCCTGGTTAGCTGCCACTGCTGGATTTAGGGAATTTACATTTCACTTCGATCGCAAAGTCCGATTCGGTCTTAGCACTGGCGATAATCGGCAACCCGCCTTCGGCACTGATTTTGATGTTGAATTTGAGGGTAATTTCTTCTACGTCGGCGATCGCTAAATTCTTAAATGCCCCAATTGCATACTGGGTATAGCCTTTGATCGTGTTATGCACGTCTACTAATTTCACCCGCGTGGCATCGGCTGGCTTGTTGCCGCTGCGATCGGGGCTGTAGGATTCGTGATCACTACCTTGCAGTCGGCGTTGCGGCGATTGGTTAGCGGTACTGCTGGCGGTGCTGCTGTCGATCAACACATCATAGGTGATACCGTCGTCTTCCAAAATCAGGCGTTGTGGTTGGGGCATAGAAGTAGAGTAGGGGTGATTAATTGATGAATTGGAATTAGGATCAGACTTAGGTTATACGAATCCTACCAAACTGTAACCGTTCACTCCCCGTCAGGGGAGGAACAAGCGGGCGTAGCCCGCAACACGTTTCACATGGGGGATGTGAACGGTTACACCAAACTAATTCCTAGAACCAACTTATCGCCACATTCAACTCAGCCGTATGCATGAACTAAAACTGCGATCGCGCCATACTGGTTCGCTGCAAACATTAATTGCAGGGGTAATTGCGGAAGCTCTGCGATCGACGGAGGCGGGAATTCAGCGAACGGAAGCACGGCTACAGGAATTTGAACGGCAATATCAGGTTTCTACGGCGGAGTTCCTCCGCCGTTACGAAAATGATGAATTTCAGGAAACATTGGAACTGGATGAATGGATCGGTGAGTTCCGAATGTTGAAACGGTTGCAAGAAAAAGCAGAACGACTGCGAGGGATTGAATATATTTAATATTTTGCTGGTTCTAATTAAATTTGTGTTGTCCAACCAATACCTTCGCCATTGTTCTGAAACGCCCGCACAGAGCGGGTTTCAGAACAATG
>CAZJZR010000112.1:0-8844 GCA_964550475.1 uncultured bacterium | reverse complement strand
CGCAGCTATGTGCTGTGGTTCCGGCCAGAGGTGATCCAAACGGTGAATTGGGGCGGTGATCCCAACAATGCCTATGAGGTGCAACAACGCGGCAATGAGGTGCGGTTGTGCCCCCGCAAGTCGTTTGATTTGTGGAAGGAAACGGTGCGGCTGAAGTCGCTGCCGTGGCAACCCGTGGAGGTGCAGGCGGCGTTGGAATTGCGGAAGGCGATCGTCAACATTGTGTTGCGGCAGGCGGAAGAGTTGGCCTTGTTGGCGCAGGATTTGGAACGCTCCAATGCGGAGTTGAAGAAGTTTGCCTATGTGGCTTCCCATGACCTGCAAGAACCGCTGAACCAGGTGGCCAACTATGTGCAACTGGTGGAAATGCGCTACAACAATCAACTGGATCAGGATGCTAAGGACTTCATCAACTTTGCGGTGGAGGGAGTCAGCCTGATGCAAACGTTGATTGATGATGTGTTGGCCTACTCCAAGGTGGATCTGAAGGGGATTGATTGGGAACTGACGGAGGTGGAGACGGCGGTGAACCAAGCCTTGGCGAATTTGCGGGGACGGATTGCCGAAACCAATGCGGTGATTACCCATGACCCGATGCCAATGATTGTGGCGGATGGCACCCAGTTGATGCAGTTGTTCCAAAACTTGATTGGCAACGCGATTAAGTTTAAGCAAACGGATGTGCCGCCGCAGATCCACATTGGCGTACAACGGCAGGAGGATGCCTGGTTGTTCTCGGTGCAGGATAACGGCATTGGCTTTGATCCCCAATTTGCCGATCGCATCTTCGTCATCTTCCAACGGTTGCACACCCGTGATGAGTATCCCGGATCGGGCATGGGTTTGGCGATTTGTAAGAAAATTGTCGAATGTCACCGGGGACGAATTTGGGTTGAATCAGCCTTGGGGCAAGGTTCTACTTTCTATTTCACCATTCCCGTAGGAGGCCGCGATCGCCACCATGCCAGCGGACGCAAACATCAAAACTATTCTTTTAGTCGAAGATAATCGGGGCGACATCCGGCTGATCCAAGAAGCACTCAAAAGCACAGCGGCTCAATGTGAGGTCGTTGTGGCACGGGATGGCATGGAAGCCATGGCCTATCTCCGCCAAAGTGGGGACTATGCTGGCGTAGCTTCACCTGATCTGATTTTGCTAGACTTAAACCTACCGAAAAAAGATGGGCGAGAGGTGCTGGCAGAAATCAAGGCCGATCCACGGCTGAAGCATCTACCTGTCGTCGTGTTGACTACCTCGCGAAATGAAGAAGATATTTGTAAGAGTTATGACTTACATGTGAATTGTTACATTTCTAAGTCGCGCAATTTGGATCAGCTATTCAAAATCGTGCGGGGGATTGAGGAATTTTGGTTGGAAACTGCAACCCTACCATCAGCCAGACTGGAGATGGAACCGTAGAGCGAACTGGAGTTTATATCCTATTAATTGAGGATAGTTTGCCAGAGGCTCGCCTACTGCAAGAACTCCTCAAAGGCACCGGATCCCATCAGTTTACCGTTCGCCATGTCAAACGGTTGGCTGAGGCGATCGCAATTTTGCAAGCGACCACAGCCACCACGGCGACTATAGCGACCACGGCGGCACCTCTGTCAGCATCGGCATCCCCAACCGTTGCCGATGCAGTCACTCCCATGCCCGTGGATGTGATTCTGCTGGATTTGACCCTGCCGGATAGCTACGGCTTAGATTCGCTGGACTCGTTAATTGCCATCACCGCCAATTTGCCCATCGTCGTACTGACCAACACCAACGACGACGATTTGGCGGTGCAGGCGGTGCGGCGCGGTGCCCAAGACTATCTGGTGAAACGGCAGATTAACCAGGATATTTTGGTGCGATCGCTGCGGTATGCGATCGAGCGCAAACAGGCGGCGGAAGCCTTGCGGGAAGCCAAGGAAATTTTGGAATTGCGCGTCCAACAGCGCACCATTGAATTAGAAACCTCCAATGAATTGCTGCGCCAAGAGGTAGCCCAGCGGCAAACCATCCAAGAACGGCTAGAACTGGCCCAAAAGGTCAGCAAAATTGGTTCCTTTGAGTGGAATCTCCAGACCAATGCGGTGACCTGGACAGCCGAGCTAGAAGCCTTGTATGGGATGGCTCCCGGTCAGTTTGACAATCGCCACAAACCCTGGCTCGACACCATCCACCCCGACGATCTGCCCAAGCTGGAAGAGGCTCTCTGGCAAGCGATCCAGTCCGGTCATGGCTTAGATCTGGAGTTTCGCTGTCTCACACCCACCCAAGAGACGCGCTGGATTGCCGTCAAAAGCAGCATTTTCCACGACTCCGCCAATCACCCCCTGCGGATGATCGGCATCCACATGGACATCACCGAGAAAAAGTTGCTAGAAGCCCAATTCCTGCGTGCCCAACGGCTGGAAAGTTTGGGTACCCTCGCCAGTGGCATCGCCCACGACCTCAACAACATCCTCACGCCGATCTTGGCGGTGGCGCAACTGTTGCCGCTGAAGTTGCCCAATTTGCCCGACTCGATCCAACAACTGTTACACACGCTGGAAAGCAGTGCCCACCGAGGCGCGGATTTGGTGAAGCAAATCCTCTCCTTTGCCCGTGGGGTGGAGGGCAAACGGTGCAGTTTGCAAATGCACCACTTGTTGGGGGAAATTAGCCAAATTATTCAGCAGACCTTGCCCAAGGCGATCGCCATCCATACCGACATTCCCCCAGACCTGTGGCCGATTTATGGCGATGCCACCCAACTGCATCAGGTGTTGATGAACCTGTGTGTCAATGCCCGCGATGCCATGCCCGACGGCGGCACCCTGCACATTGCCGCCACCAACCTCTGTCTGGATGCTGCCACCGCCCGCCTGCATTTGGATGCCCAACCGGGTGCCTATGTTCGCATCACCGTCAGCGATACGGGCATGGGCATTGCGTCGGATATCCTGCACCGCATCTTCGACCCTTTTTTTACCACCAAAGAGATCGGCAAAGGGACGGGTTTGGGCTTGTCGGCAGTACTGGGGATTGTCAAAAGTCACAAGGGCTTTGTGGATGTGCAAAGTGTGGTGCATCAGGGCACTCACTTCCACGTTTATTTACCCGCCCAGTCCACCGAGGAGAGTCGGAGTGCCACAACGGATGCGGTTTGGTATGGCAACCAGGAGCTAATTCTGGTGATTGATGATGAACCCATGATTAGTCAGGTGATTCAAACAACCCTGGAAACTTACAACTATCGGGTTTTAACCGCCAGTAATGGCATGGACGCGATCGCCCTCTACGCCGAATACAGCGACCAAATCTATGCCGTGCTGGTGGATATCATGATGCCAATGCTGGATGGGTTTACGATTGTGCCGTTGCTCCAGCAAATTAATCCGGCAATTTATGCGATCGCCATGAGTGGGCTGACTTCTACTGAAGCCGTCGTCGAAGCCGAACGCATGGGCTTCCAAGCCTTCCTACCCAAACCATTCACCACCACCACCCTCTTGCAACTGCTGCAATTGCGTTCAACTACCGAAGTTCAGTAGATCGAAAACATAGACAGCTCTACTTCGTTTGAGGGGTGTTGGGTGTTGCTGAATAGCAGGATGAATTGAAACAAAGTTTCAATTCATCCATCTCTTAGCTCATCCCTAAATTCAGCAACGCCGGTTGTTGTGGTGTCGGCTTTGCCGACCCCACAACAACCTTTTCGATCAGTTCAGCAAGCTGAATCGTGCACCCCAAACGGCGATTAACGATTGCGGTGCAATGCCGTCACCAACACATCTTGCTCCAACCGCAGTACGTCCAAGTCGGTGCCTTGGTTGAGAATGGCAAAACAGAGCGGTGTCCCGGTGGCATCCGGCACCACACCCGCCAACGCACTGACGGTTTTGAGCGTTCCGGTTTTTGCCAGTGTTCCTGGTGGCAGTCGGCGTTCGGCTAAGGAACCGCTATCCTGCCCCGCGATCGCCAAAACATCCTGTAAACTCAACTGTGCCGTTTGCAAGCGGGCTTGCATCGCCCCCAAAATCGCACACACCGCCCGTCCAGACAACCGATTGTCTGCCCCCAAACCCGACCCATTCACCACCTGCACCTCCGCAGCAGGCACCTTAGCCAACTCCACGGCGCGACGACTGAGAGCTGCTCCACCGCCCAAACTATCCGCCAGCATCTCCGCCATTGGGTTATTGCTGTAGATATTCAACTGCTTCAACACCTGAGACAACGGCAGGGATTTATACGTGGCAAGGGTTTTGGCCTCTGGTGGTGGCGCAGTCGTCTGCACCACTACCCTGCCATTGATTTTGACTTGGGGCTTGGGGGTATCCGCAGGCAGGGTTTGGTATTGTCGCCAAGCCTCCGTTGGCCAAATGGCCGAATTTAAACCCTGTTGCAGCAATTTACCCGCCACTGCTGGCGTGCGTTCAAAATTCATCGCAAATGCCCCGGTGATCACCAGATTGCCTGTGACCTCACGAATGCCCTGTTGATTCAGGGAATTGCCGAGGGCGATCGCCGATTCCCAAACGAATAAGGGATCACCGCTACCCTGGATGATCAAATCGCCCTGCACCACATCCCCCTGCACCGTGCCCAAGGTCATCGCCTGGGTGGGGAATTGGTAGGTTGCGCCCCACCGATCCAACGCCACCAAACTGGTGACCAACTTGGTGAGAGAAGCGGCAGGCAGGGGCACCCCCCCCTGGTGATCGGCCACCAATTGCGATGCCGTTTGCACCCACACCCCTTGCTGTTTGCGATTTAACTTCAAATAGTCAAGCGTGCGTAAATAGTCCTGCATCACAGCAGACTGACCAGCGGGAGTTTGTCCCGGCACCGCCGCCGATGGACTAGGCGACCCAGGAACCGTCGCCGCTGCTGTTGGCAGGGGCGATCGCGACACACCAGTAATTGGCGGTACTAGCCGATCACTGGGTTCAGCGTTCGTTGAGTCACTGGGTTGACTCGGAACCGGACTGGGCGATCGCTCCCAAATTCGCTGATTCGGATTATGAACTCGCCAAATCATCACCCCCACCAACCAGATAAAGGATGCGGCTAAATAGGCGTACAACGGCGCAGGACGACGGGCAGATGTCGCCACTGCCACCTCCGGAGATGGCCGCCGCCGCTGCCCCCGCGACGGTTTGCGGCGAGGCGGTGAAGTCAGTTCAGCGGCAGTGGCCGCTACAATCTCGCCGGGGCTGTTGGGCTGAATTGCCAACGGATTGGCTGCATTAGCTGTGGCGACTGGCAACTTTTCAATTGGCAAGCTCTCAACTGGTAACTTTTCGCCTGACAACTTTTCGCCTGACAACTTTTCAACTGGCAATCTTTTGCCTGGCAATCTCTCGGCTGGTAACTTTTCGATTGGTAACTTTTCGGCTGGCGCAATTTGGGTCTGGCTATGGGGCGGTGGGACGGCAAGTGGTGCCGGGGACGCGGGCTGAGCCATCACAGGCATGACAACCTGGGTCATCGGTGACTGCAACAGCGGCAGTTGTGGAATGGTCTGCACCGCCAGCAGGGGTTGGGGCAGTTGCGCCAACGGTGGCGGCAACACACAGGGCGGAATCGGCTGGGACGGGCTGGGGCGAGTTGGGGGTCGGTTATCTGGACGCATGGCAGCGCGATCGCCCCGTTCCATGGCTGGATTTGCTGCCCGTGACCGTTGGGATGGCGGCACGTCCTCCTGCCGTGCCGTTGGTCGCTGGGGCGGTTGGGGACGGGCTAGGTCACGATTGTGCGTAGGCCGCAGGTTTACGGGTGGCGGCAGCAGAGCTGACAAATCCTCCGCAGCCGCCACCGCTGGCGACGATGGGGCTGATTGCTGCGCTGCATCTGGCGCAGGACGATCGCTGGGTGGAGGAGATGGATAATTACCAGCATTGCGTGACATCGCCATTGCCCACACTCTCAACAGACTAAAATGGGATAAACTAAAATGGTACAAGAGTATTTATATAGAACAATTGTACCAAAGTTTTGGTCAATGGCAAGGGGGATTCTAGCTGTAAGCCAGTGCTGACTGGTTAGAGATTTGCAGATCTGATTCTCAATGATTTTGTGTTTGAACCGATAACCTTGTACGGGCGAAGCATTCCGGTAGTTAAGTTAGGTAATAACCGAAAAATCATGGCCGGAATGCTTCGCCCCTACGGTGGACAACACAAATTTAATTAGAACCAGCTACTTATTGATTCGGCAAACTGGCAGGTTTGCGGACGAACAGCACCCGTCCGGCCAAACTTTGGAAATAAATGCTGCCAATCGTGATTAAAAACACGGCATAGGCCACCGCCTGCACCGCATACAACCGTTGGGTATAGCCAAACAACGCGCTGAGAACCAACCCTGGGAAGCGATCGTCGGGCAACACCTGCGACAAGTTCCACACCTGCGCCCCCAGCACACAGGAATGCACGCGGGTAAACCGTTCATAGTAAAAACACAAGCCTTCGGTGGCGCGGCTCTGACTGGCCAACGTCGCCATCACCGTATCCACATGTCCCAACGCCGTCACCACCAGCCCACTCACCACCAACAGCAGCAACACGCCCATCGCTTGGAAAAACTGCTTCAGGTTCAGCTTAATTCCCCACTTAAACAACAACAGCCCAATCCCCGCCGCTACCAACAATCCCGCCAGTGAACCAAATGCGGGCAACACGCCCTGTTGAAACTTGGCAATCACAAACACCACGGTTTCAAACCCTTCCCGCAGCACCGCCACAAACACCAGCCCAAAAATCACCCCTGCCGATCCCATCTCGCGATGATGCAGTGCCGCATTCACCGCTCCTTCCACCTGCGTTTTTAGATGACGGGCTTGGTGGGTCATCCAGATCAGCATCCAACTGAGCAGGGCGATCGCCACTCCACTAAACACCGCTTCCAGCAACGGTTCCGCGATCGGGCTAGCGGTTCCCAACGCCTGAATCAGCCAACCAAACACCAGGCCGATCAACCCACTTACACCCACGCCAGCCAACACCGCCAGCCACACCCACAAAGCCAACTGATCTTGTTTCGCCTTTTTCAGACAGGCCAACACAATGCCTACCACCAACGCGGCCTCAACCCCTTCGCGCAAGGTAATCACAAACGTTGGTAACAGTTCAGAAAGGTTCATGGGAGATGGGTAATTGGTAATGGGTGATGGGTAATGGGTAATCGGTCAGGTTCAGAAACCGGGTTGCGGGGCTTCGGCTCCGCTCAGCCATCTTCGGCTATGCTCAGCCATCTTCGGCTACGCTCAGCCACCTTCGACTACGCTCAGGTAACCCGCGCTGCCTGAACGCTCCTTGAGCGTAGTCGAAAGGAGGGTTCAATCAGCATCTCTGTAGTTCAATCCTCAGGCAAACCGTCCCTTGAGCGTAGCCGAAAGGAGCGTAGCCGAAAGGAGCGGTTTGCCCGACCAACAGAATGTTACAAGCCATCTGCTTACAACGCTGCCGTCACTAATGGCTTAATCGTTTGTTCGATCTGCTTCACTGCTGTCACGACTTGATCCACCGTCATCACGGGTTTGGCTGGGGCGATCGCCGCAGGCCATGCGGTTTGCAACTGGTTTAACGTAGCCCGCAGTTGTTGGCTGGATTTGGCATCGCTTTTACTGAGTTGCGGTTCAATGCTGCCGTAAAGTTGTTGGGCATACAGCACAAACCCGCGAGAATCCTGGTATTCAATCACTGCCGAGATTTTGCCATTGGCGATCGCCGCTGTATATTCGGCTAAGGCGGTTTCCAGTAGGCCGTTCATCACTTGCAAGACAAATTTAGGTGATTGCCGTTGGCTAGCCGGGAGAGCCGCGATCGCCTGATCAATTCCTGCCATCGCTTGATCGTACTTCACCTGCACCTGCGGATCGGTGGGACGGGATTTCACCAAATCCTGCACCTGAATCAAACTATCCTTAAAGTCCTTCGCCCCCCGTTCGGCTAACTGATCCGCCACATCCACATAAATTTCTTCCACCGGATGCCCCAGATGCGGTTCTGCCTGCTTGGGTTGGTTCACCGCCAGCAACTCCTGCGCCACCAGCATGTGCCCCTTCATTAACCCCAGTTTGGTCATGTAGTCCACATCCTTGGCTTCCCCCGTCAGCACGATGTCTTCGACCGTCACCAAATCCTTAATCTGGTCAAACTGAGCCTGGGTCACCACTTGCTTGCTGACCAAATCCTCAATGCTGCCGTAGGGGCGACTGGCTTGGATTTTGTGGGACAGAGCCGGAACGCCCAACTTAGCTTCCAACTTGTCCAACTGGGACAAAATGGCGGTGTTGATGTTGATTTTGGCGGTGTGCGCCATGCTGCCCATGGACTGCGCCGATTCTGCTGTCGCGACCGCAGATGTCGTGGGGGCGGTGGCACCCATGGGGGCTTGGGGAGCCGTGCTACAAGCTTTGAGAGAAATCACCACCGCGATCGCGGCCACAGCCAACCCTAGCGAACGAAACCATTGACGCACACTCAACATAACCCAATCCAACCTCTAGCCATCGAACCGACTGCGTTAAATCTCGCCGCCTTTAATTCATCCTGCTATAGTTGCAAATATCTGTCAACAATACTGCAAGTCTTTTTCAATAACTCCATAACTGCCCAGGTTATTCTTGCCCTCACCCTAAATCCCTCTCCCAAGTAGGGCTACTGTGTATACATAAGTAGATCGAATCTAGTCAGAGCCAATGCCGAGCCGCCCCCTAGCCCCCAATTCTGGGGGGACAGAAATTCAAAGTCCCCCAGAATTGGGGGATTTAGGGGGCTAAACAGCCCTCCGCGACAGCAGCTTCAACTTGTGTATACACGGTAGCCCAAGCTTGGGAGAGGGGCAGGGGGAGAGGGCAAACGTCT
>CAZJZR010000111.1:0-8892 GCA_964550475.1 uncultured bacterium | reverse complement strand
GGAAGGCGGCACACTGACGGAACCGTTTGGCGGACGGGTGATTTTGCCCGATAGTTTGGAGTTGGGCGATCGCAAACCCTACAAAGCCAGGGATCTGGATGAACTGGTATTGGGACGGGAGCAGGTGGATCTGAGTGCGGTGGAACAGTTGGTGGAAATGGGACAGTTACGGGCGATCGGCAGTGCCTTGGTCTATGCCCGTCAACAGTACCTGAATGGTCAGATCACCTTAGCGGAATTGCTGGATCAGGTGATGGCAGCGATCGCCGCTCAGGGGTTAGATTGTCTGTCCCCCTTCCCACGCGGCGACTTGGCCCAATTTCGCCGTACAGAGTTAGCCGCCACCCTGAATCGGTTACGCACGTTACGGGTGAAGTGAATCACGCCAAATCTTGCAAATCTTTAGGGACATACAGCCTACAGCAGTCCCACAACGCTATTGCCAATTGCCAATTACGTCCTGCCCAATCCTCTGGGCAATCGCTTGCCATTCCGCTGGAGTCAGGGGTGCGGGGATGAGGCTGATCTGGAAGCGATCGCAGGCGGCAGCTATCAACGCATCCATCACCACATCGAATGGATGCTGAATCATAAACTGGGTCGGCAGACGAGGAACACCCGTTGCGTCGCCAAACACTTGGGCAAATAGCGCGGGGTCAGGGTTGAGGCGGATGGAACCGTGCTGTAACACCGCCTCGCCACTATGCAGTTGGGCACTGCCAATCAATTTTGTGCCATCCGCCATCACCAGATCGGCGGCGGTGGCAGTGCCGAAGCAATTGGGGTTGTGGATGTAACCGCGTCCCGCCTGCCCATAGGCTAGGGTAACGCCTAAGGTTTGCCAGCCCTGAATCAGGAAACTACAAAGGGTGTGATAACTGTGGCGGCGATCGCGCCCTAGCCCAGAGGTGACCACCATATAGGTCAAATCCCCTTGGTGCAGCACTGCCCGTCCACCCGTGGGTCGTCGCACCAGATCGATGGGCTGACCGTGCCAGGTCAACTGATTCCACTCGTTCGGCCAGTGCTGCTGATGGTAGCCCAGCGAAATCGCCACGGGAGACCAGGTGTAAAACCGCAAGGTCGGTGGGTGATGCCCCTGATGGTGTTGATCAAACAGCCAGCGGTCGATCGCCATTTGGACATACCCTGGCGCGTTGAGCAGCGGGATCAACCGCCAGGTGGAGGGGTTAGGGAGTACAGTCACGGACTAGCGATGATGGGCGATCGACATCAACAGAATTTAAAGGCCAAATTGACAAGCCAAATTTACAGGCCAAATTTACAGGCCAAACTGGGCTTGCAACGGTTCGTCGTTTTCGTCAGCCAAGGTGGCCACAATCGTAATCGCTCTGGAAATTTCGCCAGCAGACAAATCTGCCACTGCCCGTTGCGATACCGCCACCACCTGATTCTCCAAAATGCCGAACCGGGCTTCTAGGGTACTGGCCCAATTCATTTCCAACAATTTCCGCATCAGAGCCAGTTCGTCCTTCGCAGGCAAACTGATCACCGCTGCCCAAACTGTGAGGGTATCGTCATCCGATTGCCCCGTTAATTGGACAAACACTTCCACCGTGCCATAGCAAAACTTCCACAGATAACTGGCATCGGTATGGCTGACCATGGCTGTTCCGCCCTGATCCAGACTAGCAATCACGGTCTGAATCATATCGACATAGTTGGTTATGTCTGCGGTGGAACCATCGTCAGCAATGCCAAGGCTAGTGGTGGCCAAATCAGACTGAAAAATAGCCATAATCAGACTTCTACTCCTTGCAAGGATATGCCTTACCCCACTGTATCTTGTGTGGGCGGATAGTGCATGGGGAAGAGGGAAGAGTGAGGGGTGAAGAGGGGTGAAGGAGGGAGGGAATCGGGATGATTGATGCGAGTTGAGAGTTGAGAATTGGCCACCGCTGACCGACAATTCTGCCACTCGGTCGGAGTAATCCCCGCCAATTGGGCAGGGCAGTAGCCGTGCAGCATTCCAGTTAGCGTTTGCGTGGCGGTGGCACCCAGATGCCCATCCGGAGATAGCGCATAAATCGGACTGAGGAATTGGCTTCAATTAACCGACTGAGTAATCCATTCACGACTTCTGTGGCATTATGCCCCAATTTACCAAGGGCAAAGACGGCAATGAATCGCACGGAGGAGTCGGCATCGCTGAGACAGGCCAACAAGGCATTCACCACCTCCATCGACGCATAACCCAGATTGCCCAAAGCGTTAGCCGCACTGCGACGGACATCCGGGTGGCGATCGTTCAAGCGTGCTAACAATCCGCTGACAACATCTGGGGACGCATATTTGAGATTCCCCAAAGCAGTCGCGGCACTGCGGCGCACCTCTGGAGCTTCATCGGTCAACCGAGCAAACAGACCATTGATCACCTCCAGCGAAGGTTGACTCAGTTTGCCTAAGGCATTGACCGCGCTCCGACGCACGTCCACGTAGGGATCGGTGAGCCGATGCAATAAACCGTCTATGACTTCTGGCGAGGTCAGACTGAGTTTGCCCAAGGCGGCTTCTGCTTGGGTGCGGACGTTAATTTGATCATCGGTTAATCGCGCCATCAACCCATTCACTATGTCCGGAGACACATACCCCAAATTGCCCAAGGCCACCGCTGCCCGCGATCGCACCGTCGAACTTTTATCGTTCAGTAATACCAACAACTGCTGAATGGCAGCCTCTGCCTGACCCAGGGAGATTTGATATTTCAACAGCCGGAATTGGTCGATTTTAGCGGCTTGGGTTTGCACCCGTTCCCAGGCGATCGCCGCCAACGATGTTTTCCCCAGCCCATGCAGAATCCGCGCCACTTCATCCTTAATCCGATAGCTGACCTGATCTCGATTGGCCGCTTCCAATTCCACCAAGCCATCCAGAATTCGTTGCACCAACTCCCCATCCGCCCGTTGCACACATTGGGGATCCTCAGTCAAACACCATCCAGCAAATAGCAAATCCCGGTGTAACCAGTGTTCGTAATCAGTGCCTGCTAACAAAATTTCCCAAATGGCTTCGGTGGCTCGTTTTTTCTTCAACATCGACACTAACAACAGCAACACTTCCCGCCAATGCTGTTGGTGTAAGTACAGCTTGAGATGATGGTGGATGATTTCATCCTCGCCCTCGTCAAACCGGGTGTAAATTTCCTCGGCAGCTAAATATTCTTGGAAGGTTTTGTGCATGAAGGCATAACGTCCATGCCCCTGTTGATTCAGCAGCCCAATCCGCCACTGGATAAACTCGACAAACCGTTCTGCTTCCGGTTGGGCTTCGTGGGGTTGGCAACCTTTTAACACGGCAATGTCGTTGCTGAGTTGGCGAATCAATTCCGTTTCCCAAATCAGCGTGCCGCCATCGCGATCGCCCACTGCCCCCTGGGAATGGATCCAGTAGGCCAACTTTTGCAGCACATACAACAGATCATCCGGTTTGAGGTAGTACAACACCTGCCCGTATAAGCGAATGTTGGAACCGCTATCCCAATTGTGTAGCAGGGTATCCACCGCCCGTTCGTACAGTTTGTATCGTTGCCGGGGGAGTTCTGCCTGATAGCGATGAATCATCGCGATCAACAGTAACAGTAAGGGATTTTGAGCCAGTTGGTTGATGGCCTGATTCAGAGTCAGGGCTTGGCATAGATCGGCCTTGCAAGCCTCCACCTGTCTGGGATCGCTAAGCCGATTGGTGTACCAGCGTTCGATAAATGTGGCAATTTGGCGATCGTCAAACGACTCTAAGGTGTAGTGGGGAAAAGCATCTAGGGTGAAGAAGTCCCAACGGTAGCCAGCGGGACGCGAGGTGATCACCATGGGGTTGGTGCCATAGTGATAGAGAAATAGCTCGATTTGTTGAACAATGGTGCGGCGATGGGATTCATCGACCACTTCGTCTAAGCCGTCAATCAGCAGGAGGGCGCGTCCCCATTCCAACCAATGTTGAAAAAAATCCGCTGGCAGATTACTCAGACGCAGACTATCGGTGGCGTACCAGTTCAAGTAGGCCAATAACCCCAAATCCGGACGCAACGCCCAATCCCGAACCCGCACAATAATCGGCAACCAATTTTCCCCTGGATTAAACCCAATTTGGCTAGGATCGCTTTGGGGGTGGTTGGTCAGCATCAGGGCAAAGTAGTGCAACAGGGTGGTTTTACCAGACCCCGGTGCCCCCAGGATGACGGCTTTATTTTTGGTTTGGCTGAGGATTTTGTAGGCGGGAAGTTGACGACCGGAGCGATCGCGCATCACCCACGCCCGTTGTTCATCTAACAATTGCTGTTGCGAGGCCACCGCTTTGATCGCCAAACTGCTCCAATCCTCTACCCCACTACCAGGATTGAGCGATCGCGTTTCCTCTCGCACCGTCGGCATCACAAACAATTTCGCCAGTTGATCCTGGTTATCCCACCCCTCCGTGTCCATGGCGATCCCCACAAAGGTGATATCGCCCACATGCTGGGCAAGGGCAGACAGGTATTGCTGCTTCACCATTTGCAGTTGAATCGCTGCCGAAGTTTCCCGAAAATAGGTTTCGATGAATTCCACCACCCAGGGTTGAATTCTGGCTTCCACTAACGGGATGTTTAACTCATGGGTCACCTGCTGAAACGCCATGACTACGGCAGCTCCGTCCGGTAAACCTTCTTGCTGTAACGGTTTTCGCAGTTCCACTAAGCAGGCTGGATGCTCTAAAACCTGTTGCAATAGCGTTTGCATTTGCAGTTCAGTGCAATAGGCAAACAGGTGATATTCCAGCGGTAATTTGCCATCTTGAATTTGAGCCGATTCAATTGCGGCCATCAAGGCTTGTTCCACTTCACTGGGCAGCCATCGCGCCTTGATCGTATCCACCAACAAGGCAATTAGCTTGGCCGCGATCGCCCGTACAACCTCCCAGAGATCCTGATTCCCCTCTGTCTCCCAATCAATGCCCATCGTGCCACCCCATGCGCGACTTCACTAATTTAGCCGCAAGTTTAACCACAAGTAAGCGATATCCATACAAACGTTAGAAACCAGCGCGATCGGTGACACGCTACGCCACAACCGCTGGGTTATGCCTGTTGTTCTATGCCTGTTGTTCTATACCTGTTGTTCTATGTCTGTTGTAGCCTCTGTTGTAGCCGTGGATCTTATCATCGTGGATCCCACCACCAGGATTCAGAGTGCAACATCCAGTACTCTGTCAACGTTTGGGGTGTAACCGTTCACATCCCCCCATAAGAAACCCATAAGAAAAGTGTTGCGGGCTAGGCTCGCTTCTCCCCTGACGGGGAGTGAACGGTTACTTTGGGGTTAGGGTAAATTCCGCAGCCATTTATCCTAAAAACTAGTGGTAACGCTGCACTAGGCGTAGGCTGTATCCTCCCACAGCCTGCGGTAACTCTGGGGATCTGCAAATAAATAAAATACCCAGCGTAGGATGCGTTAGGCTTCAGCCGTAACGCATCATATTTAAACCGTGGGTACTTTATTTTGACGCTCCTCCCCTGGTTCAAATGGATGACAACTCGACAGCGATTGGTTGTGAGGTTATCGCTTCAAGCACACAAGCGGCGGGTTTAGCGGATCAATCTACCTCCTGCAATGGATTTGCCCGCAAAACCAGCCCGTACAGTGTACGGTTTGATCACTCAGTTTCCTGTGGGCATTCTTGCTGTCTGAGTGGCTTGGTGGTCAAGGTTGGATTAACCATTCAGACATCAAGGTACAACGGTAACCATTCACATCCGCCCAGGGAAAAAGTGTTGCGGGCTGTGCCCGCTTGTTCCTCCCCTGACGGGGAGTGAACGGTTACGGCTCAAAAAATTCTCCCAGTTGTTTCAGAGAGTTAAAACCATGGACTTCTAGTTTTACAAACCCTCAGGGTGAAACCCCATGTGGATTGTTGAGATTGGCGGCATTTTTGGACGGCTTAGCCATTTCTCACCCGACTATCGGCAATGGCAACCCGGGCTGTGCTCGCACCATTCATGTGTCGATGGGCGCGATCGTGTTCCCCAGGGTGGGTGGTGACTAATTCCAAATTAAACCGATAGCCAACATTACGCACCGTTTGGATTAAGCTGGGTTGGCGTGGATCCGCTTCCACTTTCTTTCGCAACGATAGGATGTGGGTGTCCACGGTACGCGGATTGTCGATCGCGTCTGGCCAAGCTCGTTGCAACAGTTCCAATCGGCTCAAGGGTGTGCCTGCTGCTTGCGTGAGCACATACAGCAAACTAAATTCCTGCGGCGTAAGGTCAATATACTCATTTTTGTAATGGACTCGTCGCTGCACCAAATCAATCTTCAAGTCGCCATAATCTAAAGATGCTAAGGGTGCATTGACCCGATGCCGTCGGGTTAAGGCTTCTACCCTCGCTAAAAATTCCTGCATCCCAAACGGTTTGGTGAGGTAATCATCCGCACCCGCCCGCAAGCCTTCCACAATATCCGACTCGGCATTGCGAGCCGATAACATCAAAACCAGGGTTTGATACTGCTGACGTAGCCAACGGCAAAAGTCAACGCCATTCCCATCGGGCAAATCTGAATCCAGCACAATCAGAGTGGGCTGACGATTCTGAAAGGTTTCTCTGCCTTGGTGCAAATCCGCAGATTGGTACACAACATAGCCAACCTGCTGGAGATGCCAACCGAGCAGCGATCGCAGATGGGGATTACCTTGAACGACTTGGATCGAGACAGGGGTCACGATGGTATGCTTCTTGGCTAGATTTACGAAGTTACGTTAACCACGATCCCTGAGGATCTTCAATGTGACCAAGCTTAACAAAGCATTTGTCAGGGTTTTGTAACTACTGTTACCCCAGTGAAATCTTCGCGGTACAGAAAGGTGCTCCAACATCGATCGAGTGGAACGTCACAGCTAGTTTTTCGGGTAAATTTCTACGGAATTTACTGATCCTCAATGATTGTGTCTTGGAACTGATAACCGTGTACGGGCGTAACGAGAACCAGGGAATTTACCCTTAAAACACCATGAGTCCGCCCACGCGGACTCTGCCCGTGTAGTCGCAGTGTTAACCGCCAGATTTTTCCAACCTCTCTTACGGATTAACAACATCTTACGGATTAACAACAAATAAGGGGCTTAAGCCCCTGCTGATGACATCTGGCGGTGGAGTGGATCAGTCTACGCCACTCTACAATCACTCAGTTGGAATCTTTTAGGCGCAATCTTTCAGTCGGAATCTTGTCTTCATCAGTTAATTTGGTGTTGCTGAATAGCAGGATGAATTGAAACTTCGTTTCAATTCATCCAACTCTTAGCTCATCCCTAAATTCAGCAACGCCATTTTTCAGGCGCGGAGTGGAAGAAAAATCAAGGTTATCATCCACCTGTGTAGACTCATCTACCAACTCACTGACTAGAGACTCACCGACTATTTAGCTCATCCCCTATTCATCCTCGGCAAAAACGTACTTGTAGAGATCATTGGGATCGGGTTCCGGGCTATTTTCCGCAAACTCCACCGCTTCCTCAATTAAGGTCTTGATCTTCTGATCAATCGCTTTCAACTCACTCTCTTTGCAGATCTTCTTGTCTAGCAAGTGCGTGGCCAACGACTTAATTGGGTCACGGGAGAACCATTCGTCTTTCTCAGATTTGGAGCGCAACTCGTCCGGATCAGCCAGGGAGTGCCCCCGGAACCGATAGGTCAACGCTTCGATCAGGGTGGGGCCTTCGCCAGCACGGGCACGGGCGATCGCCTCCTGCGCCACCGACCACACCGCCAGCACATCCATCCCGTCTACTTCCACTCCCGGCATCCCAAACACCGAAGCTTTGCGATAAATCTCTGGATGGGAAGTCGCCCGTTCGTGCGCCATCCCGATCGCCCACTTATTATTTTCCACCACAAACAGAATCGGCAGTTTCCACAGCACCGCCATATTCAAACATTCAAAAAACTGGCCATTGTTACACGCCCCATCGCCAAAGAAACAGGCCGTCACCTGATCGGCACTGGAGTCACCCAAGGCATCCCGACGGTAGCGAGTTTGGAACGCTGCTCCCGTAGCCACGGGAATCCCTTCCGCCACAAAGGCATAGCCACCTAATAAATTGTGTTCCGCCGAAAACAGGTGCATGGAGCCGCCCCGCCCCTTACTGCATCCGGTCACCTTGCCGAATAATTCCGCCATGACTTCCCGGGCTGGCACCCCTGCACTTAGCGCATGGACGTGATCACGGTACGTGCTACAGACAAAATCATCCGGACGCATCCCTTTAATCACCCCAGTGGACACGGCTTCCTGTCCGTTGTAGAGGTGAACAAAGCCAAACATCCGCCCCCGATAGTACATTTCCGCACACTTATCTTCAAAGGAGCGGCCCAGTACCATGTCTTCGTAAAGTTTCAATCCCAACTCGTGGGAAATCTTCACCGTGGAGGTATCAACTTTCGGTAGTGTCCGTTCCTTAACCATTAGTGTTTCACTATCCTTGCAGCACAACAAACCAAACCGGAAAAACCAAACCGGAACAATCAAACCGGAAAACCAAACGGGTCATTCAAACTGGCAGCAGTTCAACCACTGAAGCCAGCAGCGTAACGGAAAAATCATAGCCAGTATCGAAAGGCTATGTGGGCGACTGTCGCATCAAGCTTAGGAGGGCAGTCAGTTCAGCCAAGGCGCATCAGCCAAGACGCGCAAGACAAAAACACAAGCTTTAATAATATTCGGTTGCGGGACGTTTCGGTAGTATCAACAGACGACAGGAGGACAGGCATTCACCTGCCGACTCAAATTCCTGCCGACTCAAATTAGATTCGTTCTGGAGAAATTTAGCAAGACTTGATCCTATCATTAAAAAAAAAGTCTTTCAGGAGCCGGATTTTCTTAAATTGAGGCATTCCGGATTATA
>CAZJZR010000110.1:0-8911 GCA_964550475.1 uncultured bacterium | reverse complement strand
CGGGCAAAACCTTGCGAGAGGCGATGTTGCGATCGCGCTCTGGAGCCTTAGTCCTCGCCATCCGCCGCGATGACGGTACGCTGATCGGTGGCCCCACCGCCGACACCCAACTGCTGTCCGGGGATATGCTGATCTGCATGGGCACGGCTGAGCAATTGCGCCTGTTGAATCAAATTCTCTGTCCGCTGAAGCAGCAGGCGTTGCGGTTACCGAAGCGGTAGGGGAGTGGTGAGTGGGAAGTGATGAGTGTATCGTTGGCTGAGCGTAGTCGAAGCCAACGATACACCTACACCGTAGGCTGAGCGTAGCCGAAGCCTATGGTGTAGATTCGTAGATTTTCCGCCGAACCCCCGTTCCGTGAGCGTAGCCGAACGGAACGGCATTACAACAACGCCAACTCGCCGATCACTTCCATCCGCTTCACATCACTCAGGGTCATGAAGCTTTCCGTTAAGGTTTCAGCGACGGTGGGGGTGATCCAGCCCAATTGTTTGAGCAGATGAATCGCTACCGCATGTTTGGCGCGTTTGGCTCCATCCGCCACCTTAATCGCTAAACCCATGGCTTCGCCGACGCGGCCAATGCACAGCACGCCCTCGGCTCCGGCTTTGCTAACCAATTCGCCTCCGGTTTGTTGCATTAACACGGTGTCAAACTCACCCTCTCCGGCAATCATGGTCGGGTGGTGGGTCATGGCGCGGACAATCCGTTCCATATCCAGACTACTACCAGCCGACAGTTGAGCGTAGAGGGTGGCCATTTGCCCCAACTGCATCACATAGGTGGGGGCACCACAGTCATCCCGTGCGCCAATAAATTCTTCCGCTGGCATCCGCAACAGTTCGGCCACTTTTTCTAAAATCAGCCGTTGGACGGGGTGGCTGCGTTGTAGATAGTTGCCGTGCAACCAACCCCGCTGTTGGCACACCGCCAACATGCCCGCGTGTTTGCCAGAACAATTATGTTGCAGCGCACTTTGGTGTCCGGGGGGGATGGGGCATTGCAGGGCGGAGGGGTCGATGTCGCATCGCCAAAGGATGTTGAATACCTGGCGGGATTGCTCGACGGTGCCTTTGTGGGAACTACAGATGATCGCTAGGTCGCGATCGCTCAAATCATATCGCTCCAACGTGCCCGTGGTGGTGACGGCAAGGGCTTGAAACGGTTTGAGGGAGGAGCGAATGAAACAAGCCGTTTCGGCACTGCCGGCTGCAAATAAAATCCGTCCCCGATTATCACTCACAACCGCTTGGACGGCATGGGTTGATTCAATAATACCTTCCCGCAGTAAGCGGGCTTCCAGTTCTGGTGTATGCGATCGTTTTCCCCTAGTCATGAAGCTGAAGAATGAAGGGTGAGAGATGGATGGTTAATAGACCGCTGAGGCATTAGCTGACCTACCCTGTGTACATCAGTACGATGTGTACATCTATACGGTTGATCATAGGAGCTAATCAGGGTCATTAACGCCAGAAATTAACGCTAAAGAGAGCGTACCGCTAAACGCACCTAATCGGCGATCGGATTCGTGTCAATAAACATGTCGATCAGTTACAAGTACGAACATTTCATCACTAGCGGTCAGTCAAGACTGGCCAAGCTAGACGAAAAATCAAGGTTGGCAACACCTTGTCAGATGCTCAGACTCAGATGTTGAGAAATGGGCATTGGCATTCCAAGCTTACTAATAGTCCTGTCAATACTTACTAGTCTATCTGGGTAGGACAGGACTGATTAGCAAAACCCTGCTGATCGCCTACATGACGCGATGGGCATGACGCGATGAGCAATGTGCCGATCCGGATGGGAAAAAGTATGGCAGAGCGATCGCCAATCCCATTCAGGCAGAGAAATTTGCTGCAAAGTGCTTTTACAAGTGACGCAGGTTTAGAACCAGGTGATATTTAATTGGTATCCGTTCAGTCACCGGGAGTTGGTGGACTACTTCGCGTAATTTCCCCCATCCGATTCTCTAGGGTAAGCTGAAAAGATGATTGTCTATCGGCTCTGAATCATGTCCCCAAAACCCATTCATTGGGTTGGTAGTGCTCGCAATAGCGATACAAACAACTGATCCAGGAGCGTCAACAGGAGCGCGATCGCCATGACTAATCCCACAATTATTTCCGGTTCTGCCAACATCTTCGAGGATCTCGGTTTTCCTGCCCAAGAGGCTGAGCATTTACTGATTCGTGCTGATCTGATGCTCCAACTGCGTCGCCTTATCCAAACACATCGCTGGACGGTCGATCAAGCCTCAACAGAGTTGAGCGAATCGGTTGATCGTACCCAAGCTCTCCTCAACGGCAAAATTGGCGATTTCACCATTGAACAACTGATCATCTTGCTCAACCGTGTTGGCATGAAAGTTCGGCTAGAAGTCATACCAAATGCCGCTTAACTCTTAACTCTTAATGCAGCCGGAGTGATCCCCAGCTACACTGAGGACGTAACTTTTCGCCTCTGTGCCTTTCAGCTACGCTCAAGGCATGGGTCGGTAATTGAATTGGTTGGATCAAGCCTTCCCCAGTCATGATTACCGTCAAGCGGTTGCCAGGGCGATCGCGGCATTTTGTCCGCCAAATCCAAAGCTGAAGCACAGGGTGTGGTGCAGGGGGGATTGGCTGGAAGTGCCGACTCGGACTAAATTGACCGGAAATTCCGGATCAGTTAAGCCAACACAGGGGGGACAGATTTGATGGCGTAAGGCTAACAGGCAAAAGGCCGCGCCCAATGACCCCGATGCGCCGATCGTGTGACCGATCGCCCCCTTACTGGAACTCACCTGCACCGAGTCGGGAAACAAATGCTGGATCAGTTGGGCTTCGTTGCGATCGTTTAACACCGTAGCCGTACCGTGGGCGTGGATGTAGTCGATCGCCCCCGGTGGCAGTCCACTGTGGCGGAGGCAGTGCTGCACCGCCGAGATCGCCGCTCCTCCGCCCAACTCTGGCGCACTGACATGATAGCCATCCGCCGTTAAGCCAAACCCTAAAATCCGACCATAGGGCTGGACATGGCGTTGCCGCGCCAGTTCTGCCGTTTCCAACACCAACAATGCCGCCCCTTCCCCCAACACCAACCCCTGCCGTTGCCGATCGAACGGGTAAGCTCCGGTGCTGGCTAAGGCTCCCATACGGTCAAATCCAGCCATGGTGAGCGGGGTAATCGGCGTTTCCACCGCTCCGGCTAAGACTTGCTGGCATTGGCCAGAGCGGATCAGTTCGTAACCACGGGCGATCGCCCACAGTCCCGTCGCACAGGCCGCCATGGGAGCTAACACCGTACCCGTCGCCCCCAGCCAACGGGCAGCGGCGATTGCGGGCATATGGGGTAAGGTCTCCAACCACGGCAAGGGTTCAACGGTGACCGATTCGCCCCGTTGCCGCCGTGCCCAGCCTTCCCACTGGACTTGATGACTGCGGCTGGAACCAATCACGACACCACAATCCGGCAGGGTAGGGGTGAGTTTGGCATCGGTGAGAGCCGCGATCGCCGCATCCTTCAGTAGCCCATGCAAATCGGCTGGTTGGTCAGCCACCATCGCCAACGGTCGGGGAGGCAATTCCGTAAACGGTTGTGCCAAGCTAACCCCTGTCTGTCCGTCTAGGATCGCCTGCCAGGTTTGGTCGCGATCGCCCAACGCCGACACCAGCCCAATTCCGGTTACGACAATCTCCACCCGTAAATCCGTCTGAATTCTTTGCTGAAGTCCTTACTGAATCCTTAAACCGACTACCGATCCCGTCAAGTTATAGTTAGAACCTTCCACCTCAATCGGCGTACCCAACTTAATTTTGCTATTGGCAATCACCGCGCCGGTTTTGGTGATCTGAGCCGTGCCCGTCATCGTCAAGATAAAGTCCATCGTGTAGTTCAACTCTGGACGGGGATCCGGAAATGACTTCACCGAACCATCCGGCTGGGGCACTGCCACACTGCGGGGCAAGGGTTGCACACCCTTAATTTGCATTTGACCCGATGGTTGATTGCGGATAATCACGTTAATGGTTTTGTCGGTTTTGAAGGCTGCCATTAAAGCAGGTGGATCGGTAACGACCAGACCCCGCAACGCCATATCGACTTCAACGGTTTTTGTTTCTGTACCCAACTGGGCAACGGAGCCAGAGGTGCCGGGGAAAAAGAACACCCCCACCACTACCATCAGGATAATCAGACCAGCCCCTACATCTAGGATGCTGACTTTGCCAAATAACCGACCCCGTGAATCCAAAATTGCCATGCCAACTCATCCCAACGCGCTATCAATCATCGGTTTTAACAATCGCCATATAACCGAAACCATGTGACAGATTACCACGATTAGGAAGTCGCCGTGGGATCACGTCTGATTGTTCCTAGTTCCAGCCTTTCATGCGGTTGCCCACTGGATGGTGTTGTAAATTGATTGATTGATTCAGCAATAGTGCCTACTGCATGGAGGTCTGTGATGAGATTGTTATCTGTTGGCAAATCCCCTAGTGGTGTTGCATCTTAGAAACATAAACTCCCCCAATTTCGTCACTCTGAACTTAGTTAGATCACGCTGAACTTCGTTACAACAGTTACAACTGTCTTGGCTTACCAAGTCTTCCCCTCCACCCCTTCCGCCCATTCCCAGTGAATTATGTTGAAGCAAGTTGGTTCGCTGTTCCGCCACCGCCGTTGGCTATCGACCATTGTGGCGTTTGTCATGTCCTTTGGCCTAGTTGTTACCGTCGCCTTACCCTCCCCGGCCATCCCCTGGTTTGATGTGTTGATGCGGGGAATTCAGGTGATTCAGTTGTCGAATCTTTCCGATCAACAAGAGGTGTCGATTGGCCAACAAATTAACGGTCAGGTTTTGCGACAATACCGCATTGTTAATGATCCGGTTGTGACGAGCTATGTCACAGAAATTGGTCGGCGGTTGGTAGCGCAGAGCGATCGCCCCAATTTACCCTTCACCTTCCAAGTGGTGGCGGATAACAATATCAATGCCTTCGCCACCATGGGCGGGTTTGTTTACGTGCATACGGGGTTGATGAAAGCAGCGGATAACGAAGCCCAACTGGCCAGCGTCATCGGTCACGAAATTGGCCATGTGACCGGACGGCATTTGGTCAACCAACTGCGGCAAATGACCATTGCCCAAGGGATTGCCACCGTGGCAGGGGTGGATCGCGATCGCCTCGTCCAAATTGGGGTGGAATTAGCCTTACGTCGCCCCCGTAGCCGCCAAGATGAACTGGATGCCGACACACGCGGCTTACGGATGTTGACCCAATCGGGTTACGCGCCTTCAGCCATGCCTGCGTTTATGCAAAAGTTGGTGAGTTCCTCCAGCGTGCCCAGTTTTCTCAGCACCCACCCCGCCACGCCAGAACGGATCAGCCTGATGAATCGGAATATTGATCCGGCGCGTGCCAATACAGGAACAGGTCTGGACAGTGCGGCCTACAAGAACCGAATTCGCTCAATTCTGTAAGCAATTTTTGTCCAATTTTGGACTCGTGGCGCGGGCACCGCGCCCCTACAGCCCAGACACAGGATGGCCATGTAGGGATTGGGTGCCCCAAATCTTGTGGATCAAACAATCCAGTGTTGATCCACAAGGGCAGTTACAGGAATTTACCCTAACCACACAAGTTGACAGCGCACTAGCGTGACAGCGCACTAGATAGTCGCTGGGAATAACCCGATTTTGCTGATGGGGGCGCGATCGCACCCCCATCGGTTTTAGCGATCATTACGGCCATGATGGCGATTCACCAACTAACTCCGGAATTTTTCTGGGATTTTTCTGGGATTTGTTGGCGATCGCGATCAAATGTGGAGTGAATTCAGTATAATGATGTAGCTAAGGCAATCCCCCAGAGGGATGTTCCGGGCGGGTGGCGAAATTGGTAGACGCACCACACTCAAAATGTGGCACCTCCGGGTATGAGAGTTCGAGTCTCTCCCCGCCCATTAACTGAAGCAAATCCGACTCAGGATAATTAAGCAATCTACTCCCGTAGAACTCTTGCCAACGTCAAACATTTGGCATCGGTCAGTGGATTACGATTGGGTAATGAGCGATTAACGGTAATGAGCGATTAACAGCATGTGCACGCCCCCAGCGTGTCATTGCCGATCGCGTTATTTGTTAACCTGGAAGCTAACCTGTAACGCACTGGTCGCTGGGTTGATTACAGGTGAACTGGGCGATCGCGCCCTCTCCTGCCCCCCTGATTGCTGCTGATCTATGCCTTGGTTTTCTTCCCTCCTGGCAACCGTTACCACCTCCCTTTGGCTGCAATTGGGCGTAGTTGCGCTTTGGGTTGGGCTAGTGATTCTCCTAGCCGCGTGGTTGCATTACAACACCGATGTCCGCACAGAAGTGGTTCGCAAAGTCGTACACATCGGCACCGGGAATGTGATTTTACTGGCTTGGTGGTTGCAAATTCCCAGTTGGGTCGGCATCGGAGCATCCATCATCTTTACCACCCTCACCCTACTGTCCCATCGCTTTTTCCTCCTGCCAGGAATTGACAGCGTGGGGCGCAAAAGTTGGGGCACCGTCTTCTATGCCATCAGCATTGGCGTATTAATTGCCTGGTTCTGGCCATTGGATCGACCGCAATATGCGGCTTTGGGGATTTTGGTCATGACCTGGGGGGATGGCATGGCAGCGTTAGTGGGGCAGCAATTTGGGGCAAATCTCTATCAGCTCTGGGGCGTGCAAAAAAGTTGGGAAGGTAGCCTCACCATGGCCATGGTTACCTTGGTGATTAGCGGTTGGATTTTGGGCAGTGTGCATGGCTTCACCTGGCAAATCGGCCTGATTGCCTTGGCTGTAGCCCTCACCGCTACCAGTTTGGAAGCGTTTTCTAAATTTGGAATTGACAACCTAACCGTGCCCCTCGGCAGTGCGGCTCTTAGTTTTGGCCTCAATGAAGGGGCTGGCGAGAGTGGGCGGTGGTTGGTGGAAGGCAGTAGTTGGATGATGGAACAATTGGTATCCCTATTAAGTTAGGTAAGTTAGGTAAGTTAGGGCGTAACTGCCCAGGTACCTACTAAGGACGCGGGAACCGCGCCCCTACAAACAGACTAAGCACAGCAGGTCGGTGTAGGGGGTGGGTGCCCCAACCCTTGTAGATCAAACAATCCACCGTTGATCTACCTGAGTAGTTACGTTAGGGCTTTGAATTAAGTTAGGGTGTTGAGTTCCGGTCTCAAACTGGAGGTCATGAATTAACAGCCGGATCGAATGACCTAAGTACTACAGAATGAACTAACCTATTTATAGAGGATTCAGTCATCACCGACGATCCACATCCACTATCCACCATCGACTCACTGCCGTGTCCCATACTATCGTTACAAACACTTGCGAAGGCGTTGCTTATTGCGTTGAAGCCTGTCCTGTTGCCTGTATCCACGAGGGTCCCGGCAAAAATTCTAAAGGGACTGACTGGTATTGGATTGACTTTTCCACCTGTATCGATTGTGGCATTTGCTTGAAGGTCTGTCCGGTCAAAGGGGCGATCGTGCCGGAAGAGCGGCCTGACCTACAAAAAACGCCCCACTAAGAAACAGCCCGAACATCAGAAACGTAACCGTTCACTCCCCCTTGGGGGAGTGAACGGTTACTCAGAAACAGTCTGAACAATTGTTGGCAGAGTTGAGTTTTGGGCGTATCCAACAGTTGGGGGATACATCCGGGCGAATAGAATATGCCCTTTGGGCAGGCTTCGCCTACGCGGCTATACAAACAAAGTCCGCCTACGCGGACTAAGGGTTTTGAAACCCGCGTAGGCGGGTTTAGTTCTTGTAGATGCGGTTTTAACCGCCCCTCCCCCAAATGTGAAATACGCCCTGAGTTTTCGTAGCCTTCACCTTCCGGTACGAAAACTCAATTTTATGGCTCGGCTCGAAGAACCGTTCTGGCTTGCGTTCCGGCAGGATCATCTAGGTTTACGCCAATCGAGTCTACTGTGCATCCATAACCCCAAATACTGCTCAAACATCCGCTGATTACTAAAGAAATTCAGACGATCGCAGGCTTTGGGCAGGGATTGATTGATAGTGGGGAGTAGTGAGTAATAAGTGGATGGTGGATGGTGAATGGTGGATGGTGAAAAGTGGTCAGTGATGAGTGAAACGTGATCAGAGATGCATCTTCACTCAATCACCATCCACTATCCACCATTCACCATCCACTCCCCACTCACCACTCATCACTCACCACTTTTCACTCACTCTCTGTCAGTTTAGGAGAGCGCAATGACAGATAACTTCAGAAGTCAGGTCGTCACCCAAGGGGTGCAGCGATCGCCCAACCGCGCCATGTTACGAGCCGTGGGGTTTGGGGATCAGGATTTCACCAAACCGATTGTGGGCATTGCCAGCGGTCATAGTACAATCACCCCGTGCAACATGGGGATTGGTGACTTGGCCAAACGGGCAGAAGCGGGGGCACGGGCAGCGGGTGCTATGCCGCAGGTGTTCGGTACCATTACCATCAGCGATGGCATTTCCATGGGCACCGAAGGGATGAAATATTCCCTGGTGTCGCGGGATGTGATTGCCGACTCGATCGAAACGGTCTGCAACGGCCAAAGTATGGATGGGGTGTTGGCGATCGGCGGTTGCGACAAAAATATGCCCGGAGCCATGATTGCCATGGCACGGATGAACATTCCCGCCATTTTTGTCTACGGCGGCACCATCAAACCCGGTCACTTGCACGGTGAAGATTTAACCGTGGTTAGCGCGTTTGAAGCGGTGGGACAGTACAGCGCAGGCAAAATTGACGAAGAACGGTTGATGGCCGTAGAGCGCAACGCCTGTCCCGGTGCGGGTTCCTGCGGCGGCATGTACACGGCTAACACCATGTCTTCCGCCTTTGAAGCCATGGGCATGAGTTTGATGTATTCCTCCACCATGG
>CAZJZR010000109.1:0-8923 GCA_964550475.1 uncultured bacterium | reverse complement strand
AGATCTTGGCAACCCAAGAATTGACTTTCATGTAATGTGCAAGAGGTCTATTGATTAACTAACGGTTCTGACGTTCGTGCGTCCTCTAACTTTTGGCGTTCTTCCAGCTTTTCAGCCTCACCGATATAAGCCAACAACTGCGCTTTAGCCGCTTCAGTTGCTTGACGCATCCGACTTTTGTCTATTTTAATCTGGCGAATTTGCCGCAACGGATGTCGGTGCAAATACCAATCGATGTTTTTGTTCAGTTCAAATAGGGCGCGATCGATTTGTTCCGGGATAGTTTGCTCTGCGAAGAACAACAAACTTTTAGAATTTGGCTCAATTTCTGGCACGGTGACATGGTAGTGCCCCGCCCCTTGACCAAAAAAGTCAAAACGCAGTACCTCTTCACCCATAACATTCAGGATTAAGGCTGGTCCCTTACCAAGGTTCAAGATTTTCCAATACACATCTAAATAGACTTGATCGGTGACATTAAACCGAACGTTTTCTTTACGATCTGATGCATACTTTTCAGCAGTTTTTCTACGTTGTAAATAAAAGTGATAGCGATGGGGAATCACAGATTTGACCAGGTTCTTAACCCCGTTTTTCATATGCCTGCATCCTGAACCAAGATAGATTTTATGCAATTATAGCCAGAAAAAATTTTAGGGCAACCACAGTTTGCTGGTGATCGCATGACGAATTGTTGAGCGATCGCAATTTTTGGAATGACGCAGATTCAAATAACTGATCAAATAACTTGACGGATAGACGGACAGGTCAACCAGCCTAGCCGATGAGTCAGGGACACTCTCAAGGGATAATAAAGGTTGAGCTTGATTTGCCCATCTGCCCTTATCAGCCCTCTATGCAACCCAAAATCATAGTCCTTGACGATGATCCTACGGGATCGCAAACCGTTCACAGTTGTCTGTTGCTGATGCAGTGGGATGTGGAGACCTTACGCCTCGGTTTGCAGGATGACGCTCCCATCTTTTTCATTCTCACCAATACCCGTGCCCTCACCCCTGACAAGGCCGCCGCTGTGACACGCGAGGTTTGTCATAATTTGCAATTGGCGATCGCGGCGGAACAGATCCAAGATTTTTTGGTGGTCAGCCGTTCCGATTCCACCTTGCGTGGCCACTATCCAATTGAAACCGATGTGATTGCCGAGGAATTGGGGCCGTTTGATGCCCATTTCCTCACACCCGCCTTTTTTGAAGGGGGACGCACCACCCGCGACAGTGTGCATTATCTGCGAGTGAATGGGGTGGATACTCCGGTGCATGAAACGGAATTTGCCCGTGATTCGGTGTTTGGTTATCGCCATAGCTACCTGCCGGACTATGTGGCAGAAAAGACCGGGGGACGAATTGCGGCAGATCAGGTAGAGCGGTTTGTGTTGGCGGATATTCGCACGGGTAGCCTGGAGCGGTTGCTGAAACTTCAGGGTAACCAATGTGCGGTGGTGGATGCGGCGATTCAGTCGGATTTGAATCGGTTTGCGGCGGATGTGTTGACAGCGGCGGCGCAGGGTAAGCGATTTTTGTTCCGTAGTGCGGCCAGTTTGTTGACGGCATTGGCGAATCTGCCACCCCAACCTGTGGCAGCGGCAGAAATGGCCAGCTATGTGCGAGAGGGCAAACCAGGGGCGGTGATTGTCGGTTCCCATGTGAAGAAAACAACGGAACAGTTGGAACATCTGCTCCAAGCACCGGGAGTGGTGCCGATTGAGGTGGATGTCAGCCATTTGTTGGAGGACTCGGCGGAGCAGCGATCGCAGCTCCTAACCACCATCCTGGAACAGGTACAGCACGCCCACACCGCTGGCAAAACTCCGGTGGTGTTCACCAGTCGCCAAGAATTGACCTTTGCCGATGTGCAAACTCGCTTAGACTTTGGTGAAGCGGTGTCCGGCTTACTCATGGATATTGTCCGCCAGTTGCCAGCGGAAATTGGTTTTTTGATCAGCAAAGGTGGGATTACTTCCAACGATACCCTCAGTACCGGGTTAGCGTTGCGGACGGCACGACTACTGGGGCAGGTATTGCCGGGAGTCTCGATGGTACGCACGCCAGCCGATCATCCCAGTTTTCCCGATCTCCCTGTGGTGTTGTTTCCCGGTAATGTGGGCGATGCCACGGCCTTGGCGACGGTGTATCAGCGGTTAGCCAGCCAAACCAGTCCATAGAGTAACCAGGAATCGAGTAACCAGGAATCGAGTAACCAGGAATCGACTTCAGCCACCTGGGACTTGCCCCAGTCACCTAGGGAGGAGCGTAAAAATAAAGTACCCATCGTTAAAGTACCCATAGTCTAAAGATGATGCGTTACGGCTGAAGCCTTTAGCGTAGCCATGCCAGAGGCTATACGCATCCTACGCTGGGTATTTTATTTATTTGCAGATCCCCTACCACTACACCGACCCACACTTTGCGCGTCGCCAATCCGCGCCTTGAGCATCCTCAATCCGTCCCTTGAGCGTAGCCGAAAGATCCATCGGTTACACCGACTCAACATAACCACGCCCCATTCCCCATTAACAATTCCCCATTCCCCATTCCCCATCACCCACTCCGTATCTACCATAGCCATCGGATTCAGTGCGGATTTGCTAAGGTGAGAACAGAGGTTTCAGTTATGGAGGACGGACTATGACGACTGACTCGAACACTCCCCAAGATGCCCCCATCACCGTAAGTTCCCAGACCAATGCCTTGGTAGACCAAGCCATGGCCGATGAAACTGATGAAGTGAAACGGGAAACCAAAGCGTTAATCGACGCGATTAAAAAACGGGCACAATCGGAAGTTCAAGGAGCTGGAGACTTTACCCGTGATGCGTACCTGACTGCGGTGAAGCAAGCACGGGAGGCGATTGAACAAAACAAAATCTTTGACCCCGAACGGTTGGAAAAATCGCTGGAGCTGATCCATCAGGAAGCGGAGAAAAACTGGAACGCCATCACGAAAGAGGTGACTGATTTGGGCGATCGCCTTAACGATGCGGCCAAAGCGGCTTGGACTGCGTTAACCAGCAAGAAAGACGAAGCCTAACGCCTACTCCCAACCATCACCGGACGCTATGGCAGGAATCGATGATGCGGCAGTCTGTCTTCACCGGAGATTCCTGCTATATACCCCACCTGCTATACCCCACCTGCCGCTATCCCTTCTGAGATTTACTCCCTATGGCCGAGTTAATCCTTGACGCACCCGAACTGATCCGTCCCCCCAGCCAGGACGAACTCCCGTCCTGCGATGACATCCCCATGGAAACAGGTCGCCACCGGATTCAAATGGAATTGTTGCTCGATGCCTTAGAACGATGGCTGGTTCCCCGTCCCGATGGCTTTGTGGCAGGCAATATGTTTGTCTACTTCAACCCCGATCAGGTCAAAACCTACGACTTTCGGGGGCCAGATGTCTTTGTGGTGTTGGGTGTTCCCAAAGGGGAACGGCGCAGTTGGGTGGTTTGGGAGGAAGGGAAAGCTCCAGATGTGGTGATTGAGTTAATCTCTGACAGCACCGCTCCCGTAGACAAACACGCCAAAAAACTAATTTATCAAAATCGGTTGCGGGTACCGGAATACTTCTGGTTTCATCCGTTTAACCCAGACGACTGGGCTGGTTTTCGGTTAGAGGGCGGTACCTATCAACCCATTCCCCTGACTCCCCACCGCCAACTGATTAGCCAAACCCTTGGGCTAGCCTTGACCCACTGGCACGGCACCTATAAAACCATTACCACCACTTGGTTGCGCTGGGCATTGCCCGATGGTGAGCTGCTACCTACTGCCGAAGAAGCAGCTCAACAACGGGCGAATCAAGCACAACAACGAGCCGACCAGGCAGAACAACGGGCGACTGAAGAACAACAACGGGCGGAACACGCTGAATCTCGCTTGCGGCAAGTGGTTGGGCAACTGTTGGCACAGGGGATGAGTGTGGCCGAAATCAGTCAACTCACAGGCTTGCCCCTTACGGAGATTGAGCAGTTGAGTATAGCGACTAACCCATCAGACGGTTAATCAGCCAGCGTTGCTGAATCAGGATATGAATGAGCAGTTGGATGAATTGGAACGACGTTCCAATTCATCCCGCTATTCAGCACTACCAATCAGCCTTGCATCCCAGTGAGCCTTTGCATGATGCCAAATGATCGGTTTTGGTAATGGTTAATGGGGAATTGATCAGCCGAGCCATTCCCGATGACTAAAATTGCCAAATCATCCACGCTATACTGATTCCTCCTCTTCCCCTACCATCCCATGCTTGCCGAAGTCATCGAAATCCTCTCAGCCGAAGAATTGCGCCGCACGGTTAACCGCTTGGCCTCCCAAATTGTTGAAAAGGCGGGGGATTTGTCCAACTTGGTTTTAGTTGGCATCTACACACGCGGGGTGCCGATGGCACAGTTATTAGCCCGTCAAATTGAGGTATTGGAAGGGGTAACTGTGCCGGTGGGGGCGATCGACATTACCTTTTACCGGGATGATTTTCACCAAATTGGTGCCCGGACTCCTGTCCGTGATCAAATCCCGTTTGATCTGTCGGGCAAAACGGTGGTGTTGGTGGATGATGTGATCTTTAAGGGGCGCACCATTCGGGCGGCTCTCAACGCCATCAATGATTATGGTCGCCCCCAGTTAATTCGATTAGCCGTGCTGATCGATCGCGGCCATCGGGAAGTGCCGATTCATCCTGACTTTACAGGCAAGGAACTGCCCACCGCCAAAGAAGAAACGGTGAAGGTGTACCTGCACGGCATTGATGGGCGCGATGGCGTGGAGCTATGGAAACGTTGAATGTACCTAGCAGGATGCTTTAATTTAAGCCTTCCACTAATTTAAGCCTTCCACTGTGGCTGATTTAACTTGGGGTAGTATTAGCGGTTCACCTTCTACGAGGGTTCGTTTCGTAATCGGATCTCGTAAACTTGCCCATAAACTACAGGTATCTAAGCCACAACTGAGCACAACAACACTGCCCTGTTGAGCTAGTTTGCATCCCAAATGGTAGACCAGGGAGCGATAACGAATATCAAAAATTTGTAATCGACAAAACAGTTCATTGCGATGGTGCATCCCTTCTTGCAAGTTCTCGTTAAACCAGAACTTGAAAGTAGAAAGGTCATCTTCATTGACAATCAGAGGTAACACCAGACTTGCCTTTTAGTGATGAATAAAGGATTTTCCGCTATGTAACCGCTCATATCTTTGGCTGTTGGGGGTTGGCAGTCAAAGCAATCAATCTAGTTAGCTTATAGCTGTAACCCTGCCCTGTGTAGGGGGGTGTGCAGAAAATGTGAGTGTCAGTTGACACTTGCGACATCAGTGCTGCTAAACGGGAAGAACCATCTTGTCTATTGGGGTGAGGTCGTTTCTCACCTATTCCATCTGAAGCAAATGCATAAAATTATCTAAATTATCTAGGTGAATAATCATGATCGATGTCATATAGCCGCTTGCGATGGTGTGGGCATAGCTCCAACTGTTCAACCCGTGACCTAGTGAGGATCTCGTGCTAATTGACCGCACCTCATAAATATGAAGGGTGTTATATCAACGAGCCATGTGATATCTAGATATAACTGGATCTAGCCTATCGAGACATGTAATCAACAAGACATGGAGGGCGATCGCGGCCACGTATTGCCAGGTATTCCCAACTACCAGGTATTGCCAATTAATGGTTAAGTCTCCAATTACGTCTTTTACATTCAGCGTGGAAGCTGCCTGCCTCCCGGATAGAAATTGAGTAAGACATGGCAGTGCTGCTGCTACGAAACCAGGAACCTAATAATTAGATCCGCATAGATCTGCAACTTTGCTTATCCCAGATCATTAGCATCCTAATTGATGTCGGTTGATAAAGTTGGTTAATACTTAACCTACCAATGATGAATTATCGTTGAATATGGAATTTGCAGTGCTCCCATCCATCTCTTAATTTTACAAAATTATTTCAATCCCCGACTCAATTTTCAGGATGAGAACCATAACGGCTGACTTGATCGGATGTAACCGTTCACTCCCCATCAGGGGAGGAACAAGCGGGCGTAGCCCGCAACGCTTTTCCTCTGGGGGGATGTAAATGGTTACGATCGGATTAATCGCTTGCGTCAATTAGGCCAACTGCTTGTCCTCTCTCTGCATTCTCTCTGCCAGATCTCGCCGCATGTTCAGCATCACTAGCCAACAGACCCAATACCTCACCTACCAACTTACCGACCACACCCACCAATCTTGCTTAACTGTTGTCCCCGAACGGGGTGGCATCATTACCTCTTGGCAAGTCAATGGGCAAGAATTGCTGTATTTAGATCAGGAACGGTTCGCTGATCCCAGCCTTAGCGTGCGCGGTGGCATTCCCATCCTGTTTCCGATTTGCGGCAATCTGCCCAACAACACCTATACGCTGAACAGCCAGTCCTATACGCTCAAACAGCACGGCTTTGCCCGTGATTTGGCCTGGGAGGTGGGGGATCAAGTCGTAGATGAACAGGCCAGCCTAACGCTGAATCTGCACAGCACCGACCAAACCCGCGCCGTCTATCCGTTCGATTTCCATCTCGCTTTCACCTATCGGTTGGTCGGGCACACCCTAGAAATTCACCAACGGTACACCAACCATTCCCCCGACCCGATGCCCTTCTCCACTGGGCTACACCCCTACTTCACCGTCACCGACAAAACCCAACTAGAATTCCAAATCCCCAGCGGCGAGTTCTACGACCAACGCCAAGGCACTAGCCATCCCTTCAACGGTCAATTTGACTTCACCGCTGCCGAACTGGATCTCGCCTTCCGCGATCTGACGAGTCAAACGGCACAGGTGCGCGATCGCTCCAACTCACACACCCTCACCCTCAGCTCCGACACCCCCTACAGCACCCTCGTCTTCTGGACACTGCACGACAAACCGTTTTACTGCCTGGAACCGTGGACCGCAGGCCGCAACGCCCTCAACACGGGGGAAAATCTGCTGTATTTGGAACCGGGAGCCAGTTGGGAGACGTGGGTTAGGTTGGAGGTGGGGGGGTAGAAGTGGATGGTGAGTGGATGGTGGATGGTGAATGGTGGATGGTGGATGGGGAAGAGAAGGTTGAAGAGTGGATCTCAACCGTCGCAATCAACATCTATAGGGACAAGTTTTATTGTTTAGAGCACAATTCCATCCATCCACTATCCACTATCCACTATCCACTATCCACCATCCACTATCCACTATCCACCATTCACCATTCACCATTCACCACTCCCTATCCTCTCCCCATTCCCTATACTTAAAAGGTAAACTTCTGGATAATGAATATCTCTCTTATCCCGGTTCCGCTGAGTCTTAAACCATGCTGAAAACCCTGCTCGGTGATCCAAACGCCCGCAAACTGAAAAAGTACCAACCCATCCTGACTGAGATCAACCTTTTGGAGGAAGAGATTCAGGCTCTCTCCGATCAGGATTTAACGGGGAAAACCGCAGAATTTAGGCAGCGGTTAGACAAGGCCAAGACCCCTAACCAAATCGCGGAGGCGTTGGACGACATTCTGCCGGAAGCGTTTGCCGTGGTGCGGGAAGCGGGGCGACGGGTGCTGGGGATGCGGCATTTTGACGTGCAGATGATTGGTGGCATGGTGCTGCACGATGGCCAAATTGCCGAAATGAAGACCGGGGAAGGCAAAACCTTGGTGGCAACGCTGCCCGCTTACCTCAATGCTTTGACGGGCAAAGGCGTACACGTCATCACCGTTAACGACTACCTGGCGCGGCGGGACGCAGAATGGATGGGGCAAATCCATCGCTTCTTGGGGCTGAGTGTGGGGCTGATCCAGCAGGGGATGGCACCGAGCGAAAAGAAACACAACTACGGCTGCGACATCACCTACGCCACCAACAGCGAAATCGGCTTTGACTACCTGCGGGACAACATGGCCACCTCGATGGACGAGGTGGTGCAGCGTCCGTTTAACTACTGCGTGATCGACGAAGTGGACTCGATTCTAATTGATGAGTCCCGCACGCCGCTGATTATTTCCGGTCAGGTCGATCGCCCCAGTGAAAAGTACATCCGCGCCTCGGAAGTGGCGGCGGCATTGCGGCGCAAGGAAACCGAAGAGTCCGACGGCGACTATGAGGTGGATGAGAAGGCGCGGAACGTCTTGCTGACCGACGAGGGCTTTATTCACGCCGAGCAAATTCTGGGCGTAAAGGATCTGTTTGATCCCAAAGACCCCTGGGCGCATTATGTGTTCAACGCCATCAAGGCGAAAGAATTGTTCCTGCTGGATGTGAACTACATCGTCCGTGATGACGAGATCGTGATTGTGGATGAGTTCACCGGACGGGTGATGCCCGGTCGGCGGTGGAGTGATGGGCTGCACCAGGCGATCGAGGCCAAGGAACGGGTCGAAATTCAACCGGAAACCCAAACCCTCGCCACCATCACTTACCAAAACTTCTTCCTGCTCTATCCCAAGTTGGGCGGCATGACGGGCACCGCCAAGACGGAAGAGGCGGAGTTTGAAAAAATTTACAATCTTCAGGTCACCATCGTTCCCACCAACCGGACGACACGGCGGAAAGACTTGTCTGATGTGGTCTACAAGAACGAAGAAGCCAAGTGGAAAGCCGTGGCCATGGAATGTGCGGAAATGCACGAAGTGGGGCGGCCTGTGCTAGTGGGTACCACCAGTGTGGAAAAGTCGGAGGTGCTGTCAAGCCTGCTGGATCAGTTGAAGATTCCCCACAACCTGCTGAACGCCAAGCCGGAAAACGTGGAGCGGGAATCGGAAATTATTGCCCAAGCCGGACGTAAGGGGGCGGTGACCATTTCCACCAACATGGCCGGACGGGGCACCGACATCATCCTGGGGGGTAACGCCGATTACATGGCACGGCTGAAGGTGCGGGAGTATTTCATGCCGCGCTTGG
>CAZJZR010000108.1:0-8976 GCA_964550475.1 uncultured bacterium | reverse complement strand
AAAAACATTCCCCTGTTTATCCAAGATTTTGATCACAGTCCCCTCAGCCGTTCCTACATCGAACGCCTGTTTGCCACCAACCAATTCACCCCCGCTCAGATTAGCCAATCTCCCCTGATCGCCCCAGCCATCCCCAATTCACCCCAAACCCCAAACCCCAAACCCCTGCAAGTCCTCGACTCTGGACAAGCCAAAGCCGCGATCGTCATTCCGCCCGACTTCAGCCGTCGCATCAAGGCCAAGAAACCGACCAACGTGCAGGTGTTGATCGATGGCAGCGATGGCAACAACGCCCGGGTGATTAAAAACAGCATTCGGGCGACGACGAACTTTTTTCTGCAAAACTTGAGTGAGCAACAGTTACGGGCGATCGCGCCGCGCATCCGCCTCTGGTTTAATCCGGGACGCAAGGAGGCGATCTTCATCGTGCCAGGGGTGTATGCGGTGACATTGTGGATTTTCCCGTCGCTGATTACAGCCATTTATATGGCACGGGAAAAGGAGCAGGCGACCATTATCCAGGTGTATGCCTCTAGCTTGACCGCAGCAGAACTGTTGTTGGGCAAGGGATTGGCCTATTTAATCATTGCCCTATCAGAAGCGGCGGCGGTGATTATTCCGGGATCGCTACTGTTTCACCTCGGCTTTGTCGGCGATCCCACGCCCTTTTTGATCACTACGCCGATTTTTTTGGCGGCGGCAGTCATGTTTGGCTTGATGATTGGGGTGCGATCGCAAACCCAAAGTGCCGCCGTCCAAGGCACTGCCACCACCGGATTTTTGACCGCTTACCTGCTATCGGGATTCATCTATCCGCTCAACAATATTCCGTTTCCCCTGTCGTTAGTCACCTATGTAGTGCCCGCCCGCTATTACATTGACATCACGCGGGATGCCTTTGTCCGGGGGACGGGCTGGTCGGGGGTGTGGTACGCGCCGCTGGTGTTGCTGTTGCTGGGGCTATGGTTCTATCGCTCGGCGTGGCAGGGGTTGCAGCGGATGCAACTGCCCGACAGTGCCCCATCCAATATTATTGCGGGGGGCGATCGCGGCCAGTGGCTGCGGCAGGGACTAGACCGCATTTTTAACGGGTGCCTGTGGTCGTTGGTGATGAAAGAGGTGAACCAAACCCTGGCCAATAAACAATTAATTTTCCTGCTGCTGTTTCCGCCCACGATTCAACTGGTCGTGTTTGGCTTGGCGTTGAACCCAGAGGTGAACCACATGCGGTTGGGGATCGTGGACTATGCCAACAGTGTCACCAGTCGGGAGATGGTGTCGGCGTTGGTGGAAAACCATGTGTTTGTGCCCAGTCGCTACCCACCGGATCAAGCAGCACTGGGGGAAGCGGTGCGTCGAGGCGAACTGGATGCCGGATTGGTGATTGGGCCGGAGTTGCAGCGGGATTTGCAACGGGGTGATTCGGCGGAGGTGCAGTTGTTGGTGGACGGGGTGAATGCCAACACAGCGGGGATCGCCAGCGGCTATTTCAGCCAAATTATTAACCAGTTCAATCGCCGCCTCAACCCCGACCAACCGCCACCGTTGGTACAACCGGAAGTGACGTTTCTCTATAATCCGGGGTTGGTCAGCAGTTGGTTCTTCGTGCCGGGGGTGCTGGGACTGATTCTGACGCTGATGGGGTCGCTGGTGGCGGCAGCGGCGGTGGTGCGGGAGAAGGAAACCGGGACGCTGGAACAGTTGTTAATGACTCCGGCGGCGGATTGGGAAATTCTGCTGGCCAAGGTGATCCCGCTGTATGTGTTGCTGATGGGGGATGTGTTACTGGCGTTGGGGCTGGCGCGGCTGATTTTTGGGTTGCCGTTCCGGGGCAGCTTGTTACTGTATTTGCTGCTGGCCAGTTTGGCGATCGCGGTTGGCATCGGCATCGGCATTCTCCTTGCCACCATCTCCCGCAGCCAAATCCAAACTCAACTGTCCGCCTTTTTCGTCAACCTGCCCGTGAATATCCTCTCCGGCACGGTCACCCCAATTGAAAGTATGCCGCCCTTTTTCCAATACCTGTCTGTGCTCGATCCGCTGCGCCATTTCGTCGCCATCATTCGCGGCATCATGCTCAAGGGGGTGGGGTTAACGGTGCTGTGGCCAAACGCGCTGGCCTTGTTGATCTTTGCGGTGGTGTTGCTGCTGGTCAGTAGTCGGCAGTTCCGTAAACAGTTGGGATAGGGAATTGGCGATTGATGATTGGTAATCGGTAATTGGTGGGGGCATCTCACATAGGAAGTGAGTACTTATACACAGTGAGTCAGCCGAGTAAATAACGGATAATTCAATGTCTTGACCGTCACTTGATGCGAAACACGATCCGTAATTTTGGTTTGGATAGACTTTAGGGGCATTAAGAACAAATTCCCAACCCATACCCTTAAGGTGATCCGAAATTCTCAGTAATCGACTATTCATCCTGAATTCCCTTGTAATTAATGAGACAAGGTTTAATTCAGGGTTTTAAGTCTTTCTACTTAATTTTTTATTCCATTTTTATCTCTGGCATAACGAGAAAACGTTATTTCAGGGATTGATTTTCAGAATCTCAAATTCTGAAAATGTACATTCACTAATTATTTGTCGTCTTAACACAATCTTGTCGCGGTTTAGTTTCACCGTTAGAGCCGCTTTGCAGCAAAGCTTTCGGCAGTTCTCTGCATTTACTGAGACAATTCGGCACCTTAACACATTGAGTGTCGCCAATCCGAAAAATAACAATTTCTTCGTCGCTTTTTGATTTGTCGCTTTTTGGAAAATTAACAGATTGACTGTCACTGAAAATTGAGCTACCTTGAGCTTGTAAGTTCATTTGTTCTACGAAGTGCAGACTCATTCAACTTCACAGGCATTGGAGGGCAGTTCTCAATCTGAAGCATCTCAGGTTGCTGAGAATTCTCTTGGGCAGATTGAAGCTAATGAAATTACTGTTGAACTTTCAGAATCAGCAAAGCTGAAATTGGAGGTGATTCAGAGTTTGATGGAACCCTGCGATCGCGCGACCTATGGCCAGAAACTGCAAGATGCGGCTGCACGATTAGGGAAATCCAAGCGATCGGTTCAGCGACTCGTTAAGCAATGGGAAAAGGAAGGCTTGGCGGGTATAGCAGGCACTAAGCGGGCTGATAAGGGACAGTACCGAATTGATTCAGATTGGCAGGAGTTCATTATTAAAACTTATAAGGAGGGCAACAAGGGTAGTAAACGGCTTACCCCTGCTCAGGTCGCAGTTCGAGTCAAAGCAAGAGCCAAGGAACTGGGAGTGAAGCCGCCCAGCCACATGACGGTGTACCGGATTCTGAACCCATTGATCGCAAAGCAGGAGCGAATTGCCAGTATTCGCAATCCGGGATGGAAAGGCTCTCGGCTGCCATTTTCGCCTCATCATTGAGGAGTTAAAGTACCAGATGACAAAGGGCACTGTGGCTGAAGTCCGCGATCGCACGTTCCGAGTCTTGAAGGGTTGTGGGGTTGAAGTGCTGATTATTGATGAGGCGGATCGCCTAAAACCCAAGACCTTTGCTGATGTACGGGATATTTTTGACAAACTGGAAATTTCAGTCGTTTTGGTGGGTACCGACCGCCTGGATGCGGTGATTAAACGGGATGAGCAGGTCTATAACCGATTTCGCGCCTGTCACCGTTTTGGTAAGCTGTCTGGTGCGGAATTCAAAGCTACGGTGGATGTATGGGAGCAGCGTGTGCTCAAGTTACCCGTGGCTTCTAACCTATCCAGCAACGACATGCTAAAGCTGTTGGGTCAGGCGACTGGGGGCTACATCGGTTTGCTAGATATGTTGTTACGGGAAGCCGCGATTCGGGCTTTGCGGAAAGGCTTACCTAAAATTGATATGGATACGCTGAAAGAGGTTACAGCGGAATATCGATAATGGAACCCACAGAAATCCAACCCTGGTTTTTCCAGGTAGAACCCTATGAAGGGGAAAGCATCAGCCATTTTTTAGGCCGATTCCGACGGGCGAATGAACTATCACCGTTAGGTCTAGGCAAAATGGCAGGCTTGGGAGCCGCGATCGCCCGCTGGGAAAAGTTTCGGTTTAATCCCCGCCCCACTCTAGCGCAATTGGAAAAATTAGCTCTCGTGGTGGGTGTGTCGGTGGAGCAATTATTGACGATGCTGCCGCCTGATGGAATTGGCCTAAAGCATGAGCCAATCCGATTATGTGCGATTTGTTATAGAGAGAACCCCGTTCATCGCATAGAATGGCAACTTAAGACAGTCAAGGGTTGTGATTGTCATCGTTCGACCTTACTTTCTGAATGTCCGCAGTGTGGAGCACGATTCCAGATACCCACATTATGGGCAAATGGTCATTGCCATCGCTGCTTCCTCCCTTTTATAGAAATGGCTCAGGCACAAAAATCGTTGCTTACGTCTTCATCAGAGGGTTCTAGGCTATCGTGATTTTTTGTTGGAATACCGTAGACCAAGCTGCAATTTATCTTTTGATCCGGGAATCTTAACAAATAGGCTACGAATACTTGTTATTTGCTAGTAACCGTTCATTGCCCGTTAGGGGAGAAGCGGGCGCAGCCCGCAACACTGTTTCCTTGGGGGGATGTGAACGGTTACATTTGCTAGATATTTCCTACTAGATGCAATGACTAGGGATACTCATGGCTGTTCTAACCATTCAACAGCGTCTCAATGACCTACCAACCGCTCTGAAAGCCCCTCGCTTCCTGACAAATCGCGGCATCGGTAATGAAATTGGATTTTATATTTTTGACTACGATCCAGAGTACGAACCAGTAGTTCAACGGTTTCTCCCGAAACTGAAGTCTAAATTGGAGGCAGCACCCCAACCCTTATCGGTTATAGAAATTAGCCTCTACAAAGCCATCCTTGAGATCATGGAGCAGCGAGGAGTGCTTAAAAAAGCATTTGACATGGAATCTCAGAAAGGAAATGCCACCCTAGAGAAGACAATTAAATCCATTGTCAGGCCAGACCAAATCATCAAATATTTTCAAGGACGGCTTCAGGGTAATGAAGACCTCATCCTAATTACTGGGGTGGGAGCGAGTTGGCCCATCCTGCGATCGCACATCGTATTGAACAACCTACATCCAGTGCTGGATAAGGTTCCGGTTGTGATGTTTTTCCCTGGTTCTTATGACGGTCACGAATTACGGTTATTCAATATTCTTAAAGACGATAACTACTACCGAGCCTTTCCGCTCATCCCACGGCAGGAGCAATCCGTATGAAAATTGCTGAACTCTTTCATAAACCAATTCACCGAAACATTAATGGAGTGATCAAAGTTGGCCAACAGGATGGTGACAGCATCTTTCAAGAATTAGATGAATATGTTGTTACCAAAGAGTTAGACAAACACTTTCGGACATTCTTCGATCGCTACACAGAAGCTCTCGATGCGTCTACTGACAAAATGGGGGTTTGGATTTCCGGTTTCTTTGGGTCTGGTAAGTCCCATTTCTTGAAAATCCTGTCGTATCTGCTGGCAAACCAGACAATCAGAGGGAAGGCAGCGGTTGAGTTCTTTGATGCGGATCGGATTGCTGATCCGATGTTACGGGCTAATATCAATCGGGCTGTCCACGCTTCCACGGATGTCATCCTGTTCAATATCGACTCTAAAGCCGATGCCAGCAGCAAGACCCATAAGGACAGTATTGTAAAGGTTTTTCAAAAAGTTTTTGATGAACATCTAGGCTATTTTGGCACAGTACCTGCCATTGCTGAGTTTGAGCGGACTCTGGATCAACGATCGCAGTATGAAGACTTTAAGCAAGCCTTTGTGGAGTCCAGTGGGCAAGCATGGGAAGAGTGCCGGGATGCCTGGTTGTTTTATCAGGAGGATATCGTCAAAGCATTAATGGCGGCAGCCGGGATGGGAGAGGAGGCGGCTAACCGACTGGTTGAGGACTATGACAAAAATTACAGCCTTAGCCCTGAAAAGTTTGCCTGTATGGTACGAGCTTACTTAGAACGCAAAGGCTCGAACCATCGCCTGATTTTCATGGTGGATGAGGTGGGTCAGTACATTGGCGAAAACCCCGATCTGATGCTGAATCTCCAGACTGTTGTAGAGGATCTGGGAATTCACTGTTATGGTCGAGCCTGGGTCGTCGTCACGTCCCAGGAGGCAATGGACGAGATTACCAAAAATCGGATCAAAGGGAATGATTTTTCCAAGATTGTCGGGCGATTTTATCGACCTCTCAGTTTATCGTCAGCCAATACCGATGAGGTGATTAAGCTCCGACTCTTGAGGAAGGATGAGAGTTCGGCCAAACCCTTGTTAGAGGGCTTGTTTAATCAGAAACAGGCCATCCTGAGAAATCAGATCATCTTTTCTCAAGATTGTGCTGAACTATCAGGCTACCGTCACGCGGATGATTTTGTTGCAGCCTATCCTTTCATCCCTTACCAATTTACCCTGCTGCAAAAGGTCTTCACCCAAGTGCGCCTGATGGGGTCAGCAGGAAAACACCTGGCTTCTGGGGAGCGATCGCTGCTGGATGCCTTCCAAATTGCTGCTAAACATCTGGGTTCAGAACCAATTGGGGTGCTGGTGCCGTTCCACACTTTCTATCTGGCGATTGAAGGTTTTTTGGATCACACCATCAGTCAGGTAATCACCCAAGCGGCGGAGAACTCCCAACTGCAACCTGATGACGTTGACCTACTCAAGACACTGTTCATGGTCAAATACGTCAAGGAAGTCCGGGCAACGTTGGATAATTTGACGACTCTATCGCTAAACCATATCGACCAAGACAAACTGTTGCTCAGGAATGCGGTTGCCGATTCGCTGAATCGTTTGGAAAAACAAACCTTAATTCAGCGAGTGGGGGACGAGTACATTTTCTTAACCCACGAGGAGCAAGATATTGGTCGGGAAATCAAAAATACTGAGGTTGATCCTGGCGAGATTACCAGTGAAATCCAGACGTTGGTATGGGATTCCATTTTTACTGACAAGAAACTGAAGTACAGTAATCGGCACCAGTATGGCATTAACCGCAAACTGGATGATCAAACCTTTGGCCCTCAGACCAATGACATTGGCCTGCATATTATTACGCCCTTTGCCGATCGCTATCGAGAGTTGCAGGACGATACTGCCTGTCTCATGGCAACGGGAGGTAGTCAGGAGGTGCTGATCCGCCTTCGCGATGATGGGCGTTTGCTGGATGAGGTAAATGAACTGGTTCAGACCAATAAGTACATCCGGCGAAAGAATAGCGGCACCTTAACCCCCAGTGTGCAGCGCATCTTGGACAGCCGTGGCCAGGACAACAGTCAGCGACGAGAACGCATTGAAAAGACGCTGCGACGGTTGATTGCCGAAGCATCGGTATTTGCTTGCAGCAGCAAGGTGGAGGTGAACAATCGGGACACTCGATCGGTCTTGACAGAAGGGCTAATCTACCTGGTGGATAATGTCTACACCAAGCTCAACTACGTCCAGAGTGGTTTTAATACCGAAGATGAGGTCACGAATGCCCTGGTTCGAGACAGCCAGATTCAGACCCTAGACGGCAACTACCCCAATGTCGCCGCGCATCAAGAAATGCAAACCTGGTTAGCGGATGAGCGGCGATCGCATCGAAGGGTCAGTATCCGAAGTCTGGTGGATCGCTTTACCAAGCGGCCTTATGGCTGGTCAGAATGCGATACCTTGGGCATCATGGCGGAGTTGGTGAATCAAGGCAAGGCAGAACTGCGACGGGCGCAGGAAACGGTCAGCCCCCGTGAAATTGGTTTGGTTGCCAAGTTGCGCTCCCGATCAGGGTTGGATGAATACATCGTGCAACTGTGTGATGAGGTTGATCCAGCCAGTCTCAGAGTTGCAATGGAGTTAGCCCAAAGCATCCTGCCAACAGCTCCTCCCAGCGAGCCTATGAAGTTGTACGAAGCATATCAGGAGGCACTGAAGGGTAAGTTGCAACTCCTCCAGCGATGGCTGGGAATCGCAGAGACAGATGCTCTACCGTTTAGAGAGTTGCTGACAGAAAAAATCAAGTTTATCCAAACCATATGCAGTCAGGATGGGGCTGCGGTATTCTTTAACGCTGTCAAAGAGCAGCGCGAAGCTATTGAGGATACGGTAGATGACTTGGATAAACTGACCTCATTCTTCTCGCAACAGGTTGCTTTGTTCTTGAAAGTCAGACAGGATCTCAGCCGCTTGCAACAGGAATTGCGTCATGTTACCGATCAGGAATTACTGGCAAAGGTGGAGGAGGTCAAGCGGATTCTGGTGATGCCAGATCCCACGGCACAAATTCCGCGCTTAGGTATGTTGCTGAAACCAGTTCAGGATGCCGCAACAGCTCAGCGGGAGGCTCAGATTGCTCAGGTTAAGGCAACTGGAAATTGCTTGAAAGAACGGGTAGCAGCCTATGCCCGGTCTGCCTATGTAACGGTTGCCGAACAGTTGGATCTGGAGACTCTGACTCGGCCTATTGATGCCAAGGTGCAGTCTGCCATCTCAGCTCCGACGATCGATTCAGCGATCGCCCACCGCAGCGAGTTAGAAAAGTTGGAAACTCAGTTAATTCAACAGATTGACCAACAAGCCAGTCATTTATTGCATCAACCCATTCCAGAGGGGAGGGACACACCTCAACCCCAGGTGAAACCAATTGTGGGGGTGCGGGTAGCCGCAATCACCTATACGTCCATCCTAGAAACCAAGCAAGATGTGGAGAATTATTTAACTGAGGTAAGAGCGAAACTCATGACTGAGATTCAGCAAGGTAACCGCATTCGTCTGGAATAGGTTGATGAGGAGGTAGGTCGATGAGGAATAGGCATGATCATTCAGCACCATGCAGTCACAGTCTATGCCACTGCCGTTGAAATTCCTGCCGCCGCTCACTCCAATCTCACAACTAATTAGTCAGTATCAGTAGATCGAAAAGGTTCTTGTGGGGGCGGCAAAGCCGCCCCCACAACAACCCTCAAACTAACCA
>CAZJZR010000107.1:0-9011 GCA_964550475.1 uncultured bacterium | reverse complement strand
CTGACTGCGACCGCCATTGTGGAAGCAACTGCTATGGAACCAGCTCCTGTCGAGTCAACAACCGCTTCCTCCCCTCCCCCCCCCAAAGCTGGCGGTAAAACCAGGGGAACTCGCACCCGCAAAGGCAATGGGTAAGCTCGCTAGGGCAGTTTGGGACGGAATACGAGACGCTCCCACCCGTGCATCGTTAACTCAACCTTAACTCAACGGTCATCCCCACAACCCCGTTGTCATCCAACCTGAATCAATCATCCAAATGATTCCTCTGCCATCTCAAATGGGCATAATGATGGCGTATTGTTGGGGAGATAGGTGTTGACTATGCTGCATGAACAATCACCAGAAATATTGGCTAAAGTCCGTCAACTGTTTGACTCGGCTCCCTATCCCCGTGTGCCTTTGGAGCGATCGCCAAAAGAAGAACTAGAGCGGTTAGCCCTACATAATTTGGTGGTTCCCTATTACCTGCGGAACCAAAAAGTGATTGACACGGCAGGCAAAGTATTGCTGGATGCTGGCTGTGGCAGTGGCTACAAAGCCTTAGCCTTAGCCGAAGCCAACCCCGGTGCCAAAATCATCGGTGTCGATATTTCCGCCAATTCCGTGGAACTAGCCAAGCAGCGGTTAGAGTACCACGGCTTCCAGAATTGTGAGTTCTATGCCATGCCCATGGAAGATCTGCCTTCGCTGGGTCTGCAATTCGACTACATCAATTGTGATGAAGTCCTATACCTCATCCCCGATCCGCTTGCCGGACTGCAAGCCATGCAGGCCACCCTCAGCCCCCAAGGCATCATCCGCGTCAACCTGCACAGCTTATATCAGCGCACCCCCCTGTTCCGGATGCAACAAGCATTCCAGATTATGGGCTTATTTGAGGACACGCCCGGAGAACTGGAAATCGGCATCGTCCGGGAAGTCATGATGGCCTTAAATGATCAACTGCCCCTGCGACAATACTACTGGGATAAAGACTTTGAAACCGAAGATGAACGGGTCCTGGCCAACTATCTGTTGCAAGGGGATAAAGGGTTTACCTTGGCCGATTTTTTTGGCTTGCTAGACGCGACCGGGTTAGAGTTCATCAATATGGTGAATTGGCATCAATGGCAGTTGTCTGGACTGTTTAAAGACTCTCAAAACCTGCCTGCTTTCTTGGCCATGAGTTTGCCCGATACGCCCATTGAAACCAAGTTACAACTGTTTGAATTAATTCACCCACGCCATCGCTTATTGGATTTGTGGTGTGGTCATCCGGATCAAGGGTTGCCATTTTCACCCCCTACGGAGTGGAGTGAACAAGACTGGCACCAAGCCAAAATCTGGCTCCATCCTCAGTTGAAAACGGAAGAAACTAAAGAGGATTTACTGTTAGCAATTACCCGCCAAAGTGCCTTTGAAGTTAACCGACGGTTCAAGTCGGTGAGTACACAGCCTGTGTTGCTAGAAAGCACGGTGGCAGCGATCCTGTTGCCGCTATGGGATGCGCCACAAACCCTGGAATCCCTGACCCAACGTTGGCTACAAATTCGCCCCCTCAATCCCGCCACCCTGGAACCAACTAGCATCGCCGTGGCAGAACGGGAAGTTAAACAGGTTTTGATTAACTTGGAAACTTTCTTGTTTGTAATGATGGAGCGGTAAAGGAGGAGCGTACACATACAATCCCCAACCACCCGGTAGGGGCGAACGGCAGTTCGTCCTTACAGAGCACTGGAGACATGACTGATCTGCAAATCCCAGCGGAGGCTGATAACCTGTCTGCCCCCATCGCTGGCCTTTACGCTTGGGAGGCTGTTTCCACGGGTTGGGGTGGAGGTGGGGGGACATCCATGCGAATTTCTGAGGCAAACGACACAAGGCTAAACCCGTTTGGTTGTTTGACCAAGGTGGTGCGTAATCGCAAGTTGGGACTGGCGAACCATAGCCGTTCCTCAGTTTCCACTGCGTCGTACTGCGTGATCAGGGTTAGTGCTTCATCGCGACCAAAGTGGTAGCGGATCGTGCCAGTGGCGGTTTGCCCACTGCGTAATAGTCGCCCTTGAGTGACATCACTACCATCGGGGATGGCGACGAGAATGGTGGGGGCTGGGGCGGCTTTGGTGCCCCACCGTTTTGGCTGGCTGCTGGCGGCGGGATCGAGGTAGGCAATGCGAAGGCCACATAATGCAGAGGTAGGGGCGATCGCGGCTTGTTCACAAAGCTGAGTCACCTCTAGGTTTTCTGGCTCCAGCCATTCAATCAGCAAATTCGACTTGTTGCCGTCTGATTGATTAGTGGTGAGGTGTTGGCTGGTGCGATGAATGAACCATTTCCCCGCATTTGATTGAAAAAATTCAACAATATCCATGGATAGCCTAAAAATCCACTAAAACCCATTACTGAAAACCGCTTAAACGGATCCTAACAGATTCAATGCCTAAACTTTCAACGCCTAAACTATTCAGCGGATCGCGTATGAGGATCGGGCAAAGGGTTTAGCAACTCAGTGGCTTGGAGCAACCGGGTTGCTGAATACGCGAATTGAACGTAACCGTTCACACCCCGTCAGGAAAAAAGTGGGTGCAGGTCGCAACACTTTTCCCTTGGGGGATGTGAACACTTACATCCAGAACGTTGATTTTGAGTGTGTTGCCAGCACAAAAATCAACGTTCCACTCGTGCTACACCAAGGCTGGGGCGGCGGCTTTGACCGCTGGCGACGTGTTGCCAAAATTGGCGAAATTCTTGGCAAACCGGGCAGCTAACTCGTGGGCGGTGAGATCGTAGGCGGTTGGGTCTGTCCAGGTTTGGCGTGGATCGAGGATTTCTTGGGGCACACCAGGCACCCAATCGGGCACCAACACCTTAAAGATGGGGTCGGCGTGGAAGGAGACTTGATTTAAATCGCCATTCAGGGCAGCGGCGACCATGGCGCGGGTGTGGCGGATGGGGATGCGATCGCCCACGCCATAGCCACCGCCCGTCCAGCCCGTATTGATCAGATAAACCTTGGCTCCATAGCGTTCGAGGCGATCGCCCAGCATTTCGGCATAGCGGGTGGCGGGTAAGGGCAAGAACGGTTTGCCGAAGCAGGCGGAGAAGGTGGCTTGGGGTTCGGTGATGCCGCGTTCGGTTCCAGCTAACTTGCTGGTGTAGCCGGAGAGGAAATGGTACATCGCCTGCTCCTTAGTCAGTTGGGAAATTGGCGGTAACACGCCAAACGCATCCGCCGTCAGGAAAAACACCACATCCGGATGCACGCCCACCCCCGGAATCACGGCATTGGGGATGTAATCAACCGGATAGGCGGCGCGGGTGTTTTCGGTCAAACTGCCGTCGTCGTAGTCCTGCGACCGACTGAACCGATCCACCACCACATTTTCCAACAACGCCCCAAACCGCAGCGCGTCCCAAATCTGCGGTTCATTTTCCCGCGACAGGCGGATGGTTTTGGCATAGCAACCGCCCTCAAAGTTGAAGATACCCTCCTCCGACCAACCATGCTCATCGTCGCCAATCAATCGCCGCTGTGGGTCAGCCGACAGCGTGGTTTTGCCCGTCCCCGACAACCCAAAGAACAGAGCCGTATTGCCATGCTCGTCCATATTGGCGGCGCAGTGCATCGGCAACACATTCTGCTTGGTCATGAAGTAGTTCATCAGTGAGAACACGGATTTCTTGATTTCGCCGGAGTATTGCGAACCACCAATGATCACCAACCGTTTCGCAAAGTGCAAGACGATGAAGGTTTCGCTATTAATGCCGTCTTCAAAATCGCCATGCAAACCGGGAACCGAAATCACTGTAAAGTCGGGGTGATGGTGCAGCAATTCTTGATCATCGGGACGCAGGAACAGTTGATGGGCAAACAGGCTTTGGGTAGCCAATTCAGTAACGACCCGCACCCCCAATTGATGTTTCAAATCGGCTCCCACAAAGCCATCAAAAATGTATAAGTCGCGCCCTTGCACATAGGACAACACCCGATGATATAACCGCCGGAAATTGTCTTCGGAAATCGCTACGTTTTGATCATTCCAGTGGATTTCTTCCCGACTGCTGGGTTCGTCTACGATGAATTTGTCACGCGGCGATCGCCCCGTATACTTGCCCGTCTTGACACACAACGCGCCATTTTCCGCCAGAATGCCCTCACCCCGCGCCAACGCATGTTCCACCAATTTGGACACGGGCAAATTGCGATAAACGTGCCCAATGTTTCGCATTCCCAAATCTTCTAAACCATAATGCTGGCGCACATGACAAGCCGATGGAGTTGCCACCGTTTCTGTCAATGTTGCCCCCTCCTTGTAGGCCAACATTTGCTTGACCAATTTGGCGGCTGACACGTTGTGATACAGATTAGATTTGATGTCCGGTTCGGATGACTGGAGATGCAAAGTCGTGCTGTCCATAGGGGGAGCCTCAGGGGGGAAATGGGTGATGAGTAATAAGTGATGAGTGATGAGTGATGAGTGGTGAGTGATGAGTGGATGGTGGATAGTGGATGGTGGATGGAAATGTTGAGGGGTTGTTTAATCTGGAAGGTTTAAAGAGGTGGTTAGATGGTTGATTTTTTGCGTTGGTTGCGGCAGAAATTAACCGTTGAAATAGGGGCGTATTTCACGTTTGGGGGAGGGGCGGTTAAAACCGCATCTACAAGAACTAAACCCGCCTACGCGGGTTTCAAAACCCTTAGTCCGCGTAGGCGGACTTTGTTTGTATAGCCGCGTAGGCAAAGCCTGCCCAACGGGCTTATTCTATTCGCCCGGATGTATCCCCCATCTGTTGGATACGCCCTTGAAATAGTCTTTTAGCTTGACGTTAAATCAAGGGTGATTTTAAGAGTGTGTTTGCAAATATGGATCGCTACGTTGCGAGATCTACGTTCGCGTAGCGTGCGCTTTGCGCTCTCCCCCTAAATCCGCCTTGATAAGCTTGTCATTACCAACATCTTCCCCTCATCCCCCGCCCCCTTCTCCCAAGTAGGGAGAAGGGGAGTTTCAAAGTCCCTCTCCCGCTCCCTGAGCTTGTCGTTGGCGTAGCCTGCCCAAAGGGCATAGGGGGGAGAGGGCTTAAAGCCCGTTGGGCATACAAGAAAAGGGTGAGGGCAAGGCTTGCGGCATCAAGGTTTTAAAAATGTTGGTAACGACAAGCTTCCCAAGGGGGGCTAGGGGAGATCAGAGGGTGATTTTGTGTTTGAACCGATAACCTTGTAGGGGCGAAGCATTCCGGTAGTTAAGTTAGGGAATGACCGAAAAATCATGGCCGGAATGCTTCGCCCCTACGTTGGGCAACACAAATTTAATTAGAACCAGCAGAGGGTTATCAACGTAGCCAGAGAGAATTTACAAACACACCCTTAATGCGTACCTGGGCAGTTACCTGAATGGTAAGTATTCAGGTAGCCGAATCTAGGGCGCGGTTTCCGCGCCCCTACACACCAAACAACAGATGGCATTGTAGGGGTTGGGTTTCCCAACCCTTTTAGATCGAGCAATCGAGCGTTGATCAACCTGAATAGTTACTGAACAACTAGCGTTGTTTGTCACTCAGTTGGGATTGCTATAGACCTGCTACAGCGTCTCTAAATGAGAAACTGAATTGCGTTTGAAGAGTGTCCAATTAGGTCTAAAAATCAGGCTTGGGGAAAACTCAAATTGGCCAGCTTTGCTGAAATTACAGGTATTAGAAGCCTTGAAAAGACCTGAATTGTCCGTTGCAAACAGACCCGAAAATCAATTGGTTCAAACTGAATTAGAGACTGTTTGGAAAGCTATCTCGACGGTTGCTTGTTCGTGTCGATCGCAGAAAAAAAACAACTTGCGAATGAGTTGTCAATGACGTGTCAATGCGTTGTTTAAGGGTCTGTATAATCGACAGGAAAACCTGATTGATTTATGTAAGTATTATAATACACAAAATTTTGGGATCGACAGGGCGTTGTAATTGTGAAGAAAATCAGTGTATTTGCCAGCTAATTGGTGTTTATTCAGAGTGATTTTGGCGTTATTCCCACGATTTGATAGGTAGTTTGACTACGGCTGTGATCTACGTCCGAGCTGAAATGTGATCATTTTATGAAATGAACTCAGTTGAGTTGATATAAATCAGTATTTGTACGATTGAGTATTTATGCAATTGATAAATTGACTCACGTTGGCTTCACCAATAAAACATCAATTCCCCACATCAACCCACTTACGCCACAAATAATCGCTCACTCACTCACTCACCACTCATCACTCACCACTCCAACATCTGCCGCACCGTCTTCCGTTTCCCCTTCAGCAAATAGGTCATCATCTCGCCCTTGCCCTTCACCGAAATCACCCCACGGGGTTCGAGGTCGTAGTCGTGGCGGAGGCGCGTGTAGACCGCCTCACTCACCTGGATGCCGTCTGCCACCCCGTGGGACTCCATGCGGCTGGCGATGTTGACCGTATCGCCCCAGAGGTCGTAGATGAACTTCCGCACGCCAATCACTCCGGCCACCACTGGCCCGGTGTGGATGCCAATCCGCATTTTTAACGATTGGTCATAGCGATCGTTAAATTCCGTCAGAGCCTCGCGCATTCCCAAGGCCATGTTGGCGATCGCCTGCACATGGTCGTCCCGTTCCTCTGGCAACCCGCCCACCACCATGTAGGCATCGCCAATGGTTTTAATTTTTTCCAGGTTGTTAGCAGCGGCGAGATAATCAAAGGCGGAGAAAATTTGGTTCAGGTAATCGACCATTTCAGCCGGAGGAATGGCTGCCGATAGCTGGGTGAAGCCGACAATATCGGCAAACAGAACGGTGACTTCGGGGAAGTGGTCGGCAATGGTGCGTTGTTCGCGCTTCAGCTTTTCTGCCACGGCCACGGGCAGAATGTTCAGCAGCAGCCGTTCCGACTTGCGTTGTTCCGCTTCCAAATCGAGGCGAATGTGGAACTCCACCCGTTGCAACCGCTCATACAAAAACACCGACAGGTTGCAAATGGCGCAAAACCAAAACAGGTACAGCCACAGGGACGCATCCCAGAAACTACCGTCGCGACTGGGCAATTGCAGAATGCTGGACACGACAAAGAAATACAGCAACACGCCTGCCTGGGAGAGCGCGTGCAGCCACCAATAGACGGGCATCAGTGTGGCTTGGGTTAAAAAGGTCAGCGTCCACGCAAACACGCCCACCACGGCTTGGCCGCGCATGGTGCCCCACACCTGTTCGGTCAGGGTAATTAACCACGAGGTGGCCAGAAACACCCATTCGGGATTTCGCCGCCCCCAATTGCTGTTGAGGACTAGAAAACACAGGACTAAGCCCAATTGGGTGGCGATCGCCACCACAAACCACGAGGGCGGATGCTGGACAATGCTCAACGTGGTCAGGATGAAGTTGAGAACTGTAAAGGTAAAGTAGGAGAGGATTGCCAGCTTAATCGCCAACGCTAACCGTTGCCGCAGAAATTGCCGTCGCCAATTGCGATAGATCGGCGAGTTGGGTGGGGCGGTGTCGCGCCAGTGTTGGCGCAACTGGCGGAACCAACCGGGGTGGACTGGTGGCGGATTCGACGGGTTCGACGGATTCGACTGACTCACAGATGCGCCCTCTAGTCCCTGTAACAGCGATCGCCCCCTCACTTTACTGAGAATCCACCCTCTCCTGCAAGACTCGTTGTAAATCCGGCGACAGATTCGACAAAAAATCGTAGCCCGTCGCCTGTTCCAATTGATTCACTGAGGTGCGGAAGTCGCGCCAATCGGCATCATCAATCCCCATCTTGTTCGGCATCGCCACCGCAATCACCCGCGTCTTGTCGGTGACACTCGCCAACCCTTTTCCGGGCTGATCCAGCACTACCACAATCTTCCATACTGTGGCAGGCACCGTCACCTTTCCCCGTGCCAGTCGGGTTTTGCGTCCCCGCGATCCCCGTCCGCCTTCCCCATCCACTCCGGCAATGATGTAGAGTTCTTTGCCATCCCGCACCAAGCGGCGGCTGTAGCTTTCCAGCTTTTCCCACGGCCCTCTGTTGTTGTCGGGTGCTTGGGGCACGATGTTGGTCATGACGAAGGTGGCGGAGTTGTCGGCTCTGCTATTCCCCCGGTCTTCCGATGGCACCATGTGGCCTCGGTCAAAGCCGCTGCCTGCATAGTCCCTGGGGATCACCGCTTCCCAGCCCTTGGGCAGGTCAGGATCGGGGCGAAAGTCGTTTTGTCGGGGGGTGTCGCCCAACCAATTGGGGTTTAACTGCCAACTGACCCAATTGGGGATGCCCTTGGTGCGGTTGTAGGACAGCACGTATTGGGGTTTTTCCATTAGGTAGTTGTCGGGTTGGCCGGGGTCAGCTTTGGCGTGGCTGGGGTTGCCCAGTAACAGATGGGGGTTGCTGGAGGCTGGATTGCCAAAGGGCAGCGATCGCAGTCCTGGCAACTGGTCTTTGACTTGCCAAGCCACGCCCAGACCGACGAGCACCAACCCTAAAACAACGATTTGGCCAGGTTTCATGGTAGATGGAACGTTGTGGAGAATTACTGCTATTGCATCCGTTGGCGAATAAACGTCAACACCTGCGCCAACTGTTTCTTCACTGTATCCAACTCCGCCTGCATTCGGGCATTCTGCTGCTTCAAGCCGTGGATTTCTGCCTTGAGGCTGGCTAATTCCCCACTCTCCACTGCCGCCCCCACAGGCACCACGGGCGCAGGAGCCGCCGCTGCCACAGGCGTAGGCGCAGTACTAGCATTGGGAGCCGCTGTCAATGGGGTGGTGGGACGCGATTTGATCTTCGCCATCGCCGCCTTAATCGCGCCCATTAACACCCGCTGTTCAAACGGTTTTTCAATCACTTCATAAAAACTGAGCAAGTCGGGGATGCGCTCCATCACCTCTTCTTTGCGCCCCGTCATCACCACCACCGGAATACCGCGCAGTTTGGGATTGGTTTCAATTTTCTCTAATACTTCCCAGCCGTTTAGATGCGGCATAAAGAAATCTAATAAGACTAAGTTGGGACGGTGCTGGGTAATCACCTCCAGCCCTG
>CAZJZR010000106.1:0-9015 GCA_964550475.1 uncultured bacterium | reverse complement strand
TCGAGGGTGAGGTCGGGGCGGACATAGAGATGGTCATTGGTGGCGGCTAACAGCACAACGCCGGGTTGCAGGCTGTCTCCGGCTTTGGCTAGCTGGACGGGTAACTGAATTTGCTGAGCCAGCCAGGAGGCGAGTCCGGCGGAGAATTGGGCATCGACGTGCTGCACGACGGCGATCGCGGCATTGAATCCCGGCGGCAACTGGGACAGCACCGTCGCCAACGCCTTGGGGCCACCCGTGGAAGAGCCGATGGCAATCAGGCGGGGAGCCGTGGAGTGCATACTGATGTGGGCAAAGTCTTCCACCTGGGCAACGGATTTGGCTTTGCGGGGGAAGCTGGACGGTTGCAGCAGCTTACGCACGGTGGCGATTTTGGTCAGCAGGGCATTGACCGATTCGGCACTGTTGGCGGCATTGAGAATTGGCGTATCGACGGCATCCAACGCGCCGCTACACATCGCGTCATAGACCTGATTAAAGTTTTTCTCGGTGCTGGCCGTCACCACCAAAATGGCGCAGGGCGACTGTTTCATAATCTGCCGGGTGGCTTCCACCCCATCCATTCCCGGCATCAGTAAATCCATCAGAATCAGGTCGGGGGGGGCTTGCAAACAGCGAGCCACCGCCTCTGCACCGTCCCGTGCCGTCCAGATCACCTGGTAGTCGGGGACTGTCTGCACGACCCGCCGCAGGGCAGCAGTGGCCAGTGCCAAATCGTTGACGATCGCAATTTTCATACAGCTCGACCAATTAAATCGACAACGGCACTGATAAACGTTTCATCATGGAAACTGCTTTTGGTCAGATAGTAATCGGCCCCAGCCTCCAGTCCTTGCATCCGGTCTTCTTCGCGATCGCGATAGGAGACAATCACCACCGGAATGCTCTGCAAACGCGGATGCCCCTTCATCTGTCGCACCAATTCAATCCCGTTCATCTTGGGCATATCAATATCAGTAATCACCAGATCATAGGCATGGGTTCGGACTGCACTCCAGCCCTCGGCTCCGTTGATGGCGATATCGACTAAGTAGCCGCGATTTTCCAGCAGTTTGCGTTCCATTTCTCGCACCGTAATCGAATCATCCACCACGAGGATTTTTTTCCGGTGCTCTTGGGCTTGCGCCGTCGTTGCCGCCCCCACCCGTGCCAGTTTTCCGGTGCTAAGAATGGCATCCATCGATCGCACCATGTCCGACACATCAATGATCAACACCGGGGTGCCATCGGCCAGCAGCGACGTGGCACTGATATCCGGCACCTTGCCCAGACGGGCATCCAGGGGACGCACCACCAAATCCCGTTCCCCCAGGAAGGTATCCACCACTAAACCGTAGGCATTGGACTGATCGCCAATCACCACCACGGACAGGGCTTCGGTGTATTGGGTGGGCGGCGGCAACTCCAGCACTTGGTGGGCGGGGATCAGGCCAATATTTTGTTGGTTCAGGGTGAAATACTGCCGATCTTCAATATCGGACACCTGCGATCGCTCAATCGTCAACACCTGATCAATCCGCGCCAGGGGAATGGCGTAGGGATTGCCGGAAATCTGCACCAGCAACGTCCGCACCACCGACAGCGTAAGCGGCAGTTGGAAGTGAAAACTGGTGCCTTTACCAACGTGGGAAACGGCGCGGACGGTGCCGCCCACATCCTGCGCCATGCTTTTGGCAATATCCAGCCCCACGCCGCGCCCAGAAATCTCCGTCACTTGCTTGGCGGTGGAGAACCCCGGCAGAAAAATAAATTCCAGTAGTTCGGCTTCCTTCATCTGCGCCAACATTTCCGCCGTCGCCAGCTTTTGGCTCAAAACCTTCTGCCGTACCCAGTCGGGATTGATCCCCCGGCCATCGTCGGCCACGGTGATCGCCAGCATCCCACCCCGGTGAAAGGCTTCCAAGCGAATGGTGCCTTCCGGGGGTTTGCCGTTGGCGCGGCGTTCATCGGGCAGTTCAATCCCGTGATCGACGGCATTCCGCAAGATGTGGGTTAGGGGGGCTTCCAGTTTTTTCAAAATATCGCGATCGACGGAGGTGGCCTTGCCGACAATATCCAACCGCACCTGCTTGTTCAGTTTGCGAGCCAAATCGCGGATCATCCGGGGAAAGCCCTGCACGCCATCGGCAAACGGGCGCATGTGGGAGGTGATGACTTCCCGGTACAGGCGATCGCTCAAATTGGCCGTGCGTTGGGCATACAGTTCCAGCTCATTAATCCGTTCGCTCAAGAAGCCCAGACATTCCTGCTCTTTCTGGCGGGCTTGCTCCAGGCATTCTCTGGCTTCCTGATCGTGGGTATCGTGGTGGGTGCGGCGATCGAGGGTATCCTGCAATTGCTCCAGTTTGCGGGACAACTCGACCATGCGCCATTTCAATGAAGTCATCAAATCCGCATGGGGCTGCAACCAGTTGGCTTCAATCAGCGATTCCCCCGCCAACCCCATGATCCGATTCAAATTCTCGGCACTCACCCGCACCACCCGATCCTGCGCCGCCGTTTGTTCCGCCAGCGTGGTGCTGACTCGCTCGGTTGTTAGTTGGACGGGGGCGGCGGCGGTGGGGACAGCCTCGGTCTGGGTGGCGATCGCGGTCATCGGTTCCACCACCTGCAAAGCCGACTCGGTGACGGGGGCGGGGGAGGATGGCGGGGATGCGGATGGCGGGGATGCGGATGGCGGGGGTGGCGTGACCGCAGGCGGAGGAGTGGCCGCGATCGCCTGGTCGGGATTGAGAATGGCGGCAATCTGCGATCGCGCCCAGCTAAACATGGGCTGCTGCTGGCTGACCCAACCCGGCAGTTGGTCATTACTCACCTGACTGATGCCCTGGAGCAAATCCACCCCTTGCAGCAACACGTCTACCTGATCCGACAACAGCACAACGTCCTGCCGTTGCGCCGCCACAAAACAATCCTCCATCACATGGGCTAGTTCCACCACCGCATCCAGCGAGACAATCCGCGCCGATCCCTTAATCGAATGCGCCGCCCGCATTAACGTTTCCAACGCTTGCCCAGATTGGGGATTGCTTTCCAGAGCCAACAAGCCATCATTCAGAATTGTGACCTGTGCCTCCACCTCCAACCGAAACAAATCCATCATGGAACCATCATCCTGACTGAGAAACGCACTCAGATTAGCCGCGATCGCGTCCGCCGCACTCCCCTCAGCCGCACCTGTGGCAGCGGCACCTGTGGCCGCTAAAATCGCTTCAACCGGACTGACTTCAACCGGACTGGTTGCAGCCGAACTGATTTCAACCGGACTGGTTGCAGTCGAACTGATTTCAACCGGACTGATTGCAGCCGAAATCACTTCAGAGGGCGGCGGCGATGACTCTGGCTGACTGACCACGGCAGGATCGGAACTGGAGGGGGGACTGGTGGCGGTTGGGGAAGACGGGGAAGAGGCGGAAGTTGGGGCGGTTGCCGTCGGCGGGAGGGGCGGAGCCATTTGCAGTTGATTGGTAATCAGAGCAATGTTCTTGCGGGTTGTGCCCAGATCCCAGTGATGTTCCGACAACCATTGGGCAAAATTCCCCTCCGCCACCCGACTCATGGACACCAGCAAATCGCTGGCATGGAGTAGCAGATCAATCTGTTCCTCAGTCAGCAGTTGCCGTTGACTCTGCACCACGGCGAAACAAACTTCCATCTCCTGCGCCAGATCGGCAGCTTCCTCCAGTTCCACCAGCCGCGCCATCCCCCAAATCGCATGGGTCGATCGCACCGCTTGATCCAAACGGTTGGCCGGAATCGGTTGGTGCTTCAGGAATGGCAACAACTCCCGCAGGGTGGCCACCTGAGTATCCACCTCGCGCCGAAATAAATCTAGCTTGGAGTACTCCGCCATGGCGACTGCCTACAAAATTTTGTGATTAAGGGTATAAAACAACAGATCAAAATCCAGATAGTTCACCTTATCGCCCTCCCAGTGCAGCACGCCTTGGGTGTAAGACTCTGCCGCCTTGGTCAGCACCACGGGCACTTCCCGCAACTCGGCCAAGTGAAACCGATAGGTGCCATACACTTCATCCACGGGGAACACCCATTTCTCTTCCCCCTGTCCCGTCACCAGCATCCGTTGGCTGTGTTTCAGGTCGGGGCTAGAGTCGGTGGCGGCCTCATCCTCCAAGTTGAGCAAATGGCTGAGGGACGCGCAGAGCAAAATTTCGCCGCGAATGTTCACCAAGCCTAAAAATAATTCGTTGCTGCGGTGGGGCAAGGGTTGGATCAGCGAAGGATGGGTGACCTCTTGGAGAATCCGCACGGGTAAGGCCAGCTTCTGGTTGCCGAGGCGAAAAATCATGATCGAGATCGCTTCTTCCGAAAGCAGCAGGGCTTCGCTACTGTCGGCGGCTTCCCAGTCATGGGTGGTTTCCGCCAGAATCCGATTCCATTCTTCGATGTAATGGGGGGGATGCTCCCGCTCTAGCAAACTGTCGCCCACGGCAGCGTACACGGGGCAATCATGGCAGTGGATCACCGCTTTTAACTCAGGGCAGGAGCGATCGCCCATCACCCCAATGCGGTTCCAGCAATCATGCAACATCCCCGTTTCCGCGATCTCTGCCCCACCAGCCGCAACGATGACGGGCGCGATCGTGCCAAATTCCGGGGTGACCCGATCGGGGATCAGGGGGGCATCGCCAGAGGAATAGATCATGGTTTCCGGCTCTACTTGCTCGTAATGGTGGCTTGTAACCCTCTGGCGGCATCATCCAATTGTGCCAGCGCGTTATTGGTTTCTCGCAACGCATCGGCGGTTTGCTCCGATGCCTGACTCAGTTGCAGCATCGCTTCACTGATTTGTTGCGCCCCTTCCGATTGTTCATCCATGCTGAGACTAACCCGCTCAAACTGCGGTGGCAAGCTTTGCACTTGCTCAATCACATGGCCAATCTGGTTGCTGATTTTGCTGACGCGATCGACGCTATCGGTCACGGAGCGGTTGAACTTGTCCATTTCCATCACGCCGACGGTGACTGCCGATTGCATATCTTTAACAATCTGCTCAATTTCCAGCGTCGCCACAGCGGTTTGGTTGGCCAAGCGGCGAATTTCCCGCGCCACCACTGCAAAGCCTGCCCCATACTCACCCGCCTTCTCCGCCTCGATCGCCGCATTCAACGACAAAATGCTGGTTTGGTCGGCCACCTTGGTAATCGTCACCACCACATTATTAATGTTTCCGGCTTTGCTGTTCATCACCCCCAACTTGGAGGAAATGGAACTGGTGGCCTCGGTGAGTTGCCGCATCACGTTTTCCATTTCGTCCAACTCCGCTTGGCTGCGATTGGCAGAAATGGCGGTGTGCTCCACCATGTCGCCCACTTGCTCCATGGTTTTGCTCAACTGCCGCGAGGTGGCGGCAATTTCTTGCGCCGTGGCGGTGACTTCGTTGGTGGAAGCCAATTGTTCCGCCACCGTTGCTTCTAACTGTTTGCCAGAGGCGGCAATTTGGGTCGATGAGGTGGTGATTTGCACCACTGAACTTTTAATCCGATGGGTTAAGGTGCGGCTGATGTATTGCCCAAACACAATGGCAATCACCGGGCCTGCCAGCATCGCCAGCACGGTCAAGAATTGGGCTTGGCGAATCGCTTGTCCACCCGTTTTCTGTGCGTCAATGCCCACATCTTCATTGATTTTCAACAGCTCCAACAACAAGTTGGTGGCGGCGTTAAACGAATCTTCGTTGTTGTCAGCCATTTGTTTCATTTGCTGAAGCAGTTCTACGGCTTTGGTCGCGCTGGCGATCGCCGCTGCATCTGGCTTATCTTGTCTTTGCAATTCCAGTAATCGCCGATAGGGACTGACAATGCCCACCGCGTCCAATTCTTGATTCAGTTTGAGTAAGGCTTCGTGATCGCGTTTCCACTTCGGCCATGCTTCCTCAATCAGTTGCTTGTACTTCCGGTCTTCTTCGGGAGTCCGAACTGTGACTTCATACTCTTTAAACCCCTCTTCAATTTGGACCCACGCCGATTTAATCCGTTCCAGTTCGGCCTGCCGTGCTTGAGCCGTTAAATTTTCCACCAGCAGGGCGCGTTCGGACGATTGCACCTGGGTTTGGCCTTCGTTCACCTTCCACAACCCGACAATGCTGGGCAAACTGGTGTTGGCGAGGGTGTCAATGCTGCTACTTAACCGAAAGGTGGACACCAACCCCACGATCGCCACAATCAGCACCAATCCCCCCATGAACATAAAGGCGGACATAATCCGACCCTGGACTGATTGATCCTTAAATATTGAGTTCACCATTGTTCTTGCCTAGATGATTTGACCCGATGTACAGATTGCGGAACCACCCACCCTGCGGGAAGCAAGCTACACCCTAAATCCCTCTCCTAAAAAGCTTGTCGTTACCAACATCTTTCCCTCATCCCCCAGCCCCTTCTCCCAAGTAGGGAGAAGGGGAGTTTCAAAGTCCCTCTCCCTACTTGGGAGAGGGATTTAGGGTGAGGGCAAGGCTTGCGGCATAAGGGTTTTAAAAATGTTGGTAATGACAAGTCCAAAAAGGGAGAGGGACTTTGAAGAAATCTTGCTCCCCTTCTCCCGTTCCCTGAGCTTGTCGTTGGCATAGCCTGCCCAAAGGGCATAGGGGGGAGAAGGGGCTGGGGGATGAGGGCAGACTGAAGTTACACATTGCAGTTAAGCAGGGAATTCAGAGCAGTTTTTGAATCCGCTGTTGCAGTCGCGCTGCCGCGATCGCGTCCCCTTGGGATTCCTTCAGTAAGGCCAACTGCATTAACGCTTCGTAATGGGTGGGATGCAGATAGAGGGCTTTTTTGAAGCAATGCTCGGCTTGTTGATGATCGGCACTGGCCTGATACAACGTGCCCAGGAGGGCGTAAGCGTCTGGGTTCGTGGAATCCCGTGCCAGGTAGGCTTGACACTGGGTAATAGCCGCCGCCAATTGCCCCATATCGGCTAAGGTTTTGGCCTGTTGCAAATCCGCAGCAGCGGTGGACTGGACTGGAGTGGTCTGGTCTGGTCTGGTCTGAATGTTGGGGGCAGCGGGTAAGCGGGATTTGGTCGGGTGCTTAATACTGGTTTGCGGAAGATTGGATGGCTTGATATTAGTGGTTTTGATTTCCGATGACTGGATCGGCAGTGATTTGATTGGCGATGACTGGATCGGCGATCGCGGCACGCTCAGTGCCCGGTTAATTGAGGTTAGCAGTGGGATATCGGACGACGGAGGCTTGGGGTTGCGGGTCAGCGGTGGGTGCAGTTGCGGCGGCAATTTGCGATAGGCAAAGGTGAAGGAGTGGCGCAAGAAGACAAAGCGATCGCGCGGCACCTTGGCGGTTTCTGCCCCACCGACAAACAGCAGGCCATTCCAGCTTAAAAGCTCGTACATGGTGTTGAGGATCTGGTGACAGGCGGCATCCTCTAGGTAAATCAACAGGTTACGGCAAAAGATGATGTCGTACCGACTGGCGGCCTGCCCAAAGGCGGGATCGAGCAAATTACAGCGACGAAATGTGACGCTACGGCGCACCTGCGGCAACACTTCATACCGATCCTGATACCGATCCTGGACGGGCTGAAAATAGCGGCGGCGATCGCACCAATCCTCGCCACGAAACGAGTTTTTGCCGTAAATCCCTTGCTGGGCTTTGGCGAGGGCAAGGTGGCTGATATCAATCCCCTCCACCCGAAACTGCTGTTCTGACAGTCCCGCCTCCAGCAGGGCGATCGCGATCGAGTAGACTTCTTCACCCGTGGAACAGGGGGCACTCAAGACGCGCAACTTAGTTGGGTTGGGCTTTTGCAACCATTCGGAACGGACAAACTCCACCAAAAAGTCAAACGGTTTGCGATCGCGAAAAAACCAGGTTTCCGGCACCACAACCTGTTCCACCAGTTGTTCCATTTCCTGGGGTGAGGTTTGCAGTAGCCGCAGATAGGTCGCTGCGTCCGCTGCACGACAGGCCAGACGACGGGATTCCACCGCTTTGGTCAGCTTGCGATCGCCCAAAATATGCGGCGCAATCCCAATCTGCTGGTTCAGTAACGCCAAGATCGGAGCCAACTCCATGCCCTACGCTCCTGCTTCCAGTAGGTGCAGGTGTTGCACATCTGAGAACAACCGCTCCAACGACAACCGCTGAATCAAACCTTTTTTGTCCAGAATAATCCCCCCCAAGTAGGGCGCATCACCGGATTGCAAACCAGAATCTTTAAAATCCGCTTCATCCCGATCCATGGTTTCAATTACCCGTTCCGCCATCAGGCCAATGCAGCGTGTGGTGCCATCCGGACGGGGATAGTTGACCATCATGATCCGTGTACTCAGGTAGGCTTTGCTGGCAGTACCGCGAATCAATTGGCACAAATCGATCACCGGGACAATGGCTCCCCGATAGTTAAACACCCCAGCCACATACTCCGGGACATGATGCACCTCTCGACAGGAAACCTGCGGAATCACTTCCACAACCCGCGAACTCTCGATCGCGTATAGATTTTTCCCGACGTAGAAAACTAACATCAACATTGCAGTATCTACTCGTAGCGAACGGGGGAATCCAGAATAATCACTACCAACAACTATCAGCGATTTTGCTGAAAATCAGGCGGTTAATACAGAAAAGTTTGCCAAAACATTGTTGGCGCGATCAATCGGTTGGAGCCTATTTCGCGGTTGGGGGAAAAATGACCGTCTGTAACGCCAATTTTGCGAGGGATCGGCAAAATCGCTGTAACCCTGATTCTTTCGTTCTAACCCTCGACATATTGCTGAGCAAGGCTTTCAGCGATTTTTGCGGCGACAATTCCGACGATCTGGAGTAAAAATTTGTTGAGCCTCGCAAACGCCCCCTAGACAGCTTACAGAATCTGGGTTTCAATAGGGGGCAGTCCCCACTCGTTGGGGAAACCAGTTGAATGGAAACGCCTCAACTGCAACTAGCACGGGGCGGTAGGCATCAATCGTCCCCACTCGTTGGGGAAACCAGTTGAATGGAAACCTATTGGCAGTACCACCAGTGTTTAGTTTGGTAG
>CAZJZR010000105.1:6541-9023 GCA_964550475.1 uncultured bacterium | reverse complement strand
CAGCGGATGGGGAGGCAGGGGGCTGTGGGTCGAGCTGGAGGTAACGCTGGGGCGCGGCTTGGGTGGCGAGGCGATCGCACTGAGGCGAGTCATACAGATCTAAGTTGGCGAGGACGTGGTAGTGCTGATTGGGGGTGAGTGCGGGGGACATGAGGTGGGAGAGGTGGATAGTGGATGGTGGTTAGGGGCGGTAGGGGCGAATGGCCATTGTAGGGGCGAATGGCCATTCGCCCCTACAATGCCTATTCGCCCGTACAGAGGGGTGAGTGGGGGGATTGGGTGTGATTTTGGGTTGTTTTTAGTTGATCATGGTGTAATTAGACGTGATGTTTTCTTGATTCTGAAGGATTTTGTGTCTGAGTTGATAACCTTGTAGGGGCGAAGCATTCCGGCCAGAATTTTTTGGTTATTTCATAGCTTGACTACCGGAATGCTTCGCCCCTACGGATGGGCAACTCGCTATCCATTACTCCCCTCTTCCTCACCATGACATTTTTTCAGAAAGATCCGGCGTTGGAGTCGGTTGGCGATCGCATTCTAGAGGCCACTTGGGCGGCGTTTCCGGGGTTGGCGCGGAACCAAATTGCCATGACGTGGTTAGTCTATGACGATCCGGTGCCGGTGAATACGGGGGGGGCGTTGAGTCCGGATGTGTTTTGGCAGCAGCCGATTCGCGGTTACCAGTATCGCGGCGTGGAGCCGATTTATCCCGCCAGTGTGGTGAAGCTGTTTTACCTGGTGGCGGTGTACGAATGGTTGCAGAGTGGCATGATCCAGCCATCGGCGGAACTGGATCGGGCGGTGCGGGACATGATTGTCGATTCCAGTAATGACGCGACTGGCCTGGTGGTGGATATCCTCACGGGCACCACCAGCGGCCCCGAATTATCCCCTGGCCCATTTGAGGCGTGGCAAAGTCAGCGCAATATCGTCAACCGCTATTTTCGATCGCTGCAATGGCCGGAGTTGGAAAGCATCAATGTGAACCAAAAAACCTGGTGCGATGGCCCCTATGGACGGGAACGCGCCTTTGTGGGGGAAGCGTTAGAAAACCGCAATAAGCTGACTACCACAGCCACAGCGCGACTGTTGCACGCCATTATCGGTGGGGTGGCGGTGTCGCCCACTGCCTGCCAAACGATGATGAAATTGATGCGGCGATCGCTCGACCCAGCGGCTCTGGCGGCAGATCCCGAAAATCAAGTCACAGGCTTTTTGGGGGGCGGGTTACCGCTGGAAGCGCGGCTGTGGTCAAAGGCCGGACTGACTAGCCAAGTCCGCCACGATGCCGCCTACATCGAACTACCGGGCAAGCCCCCATACTTATTAGTCGTGTTTACAGAAGGTAAAACCCATAGCCAGAACGAAGCGATCCTGCCGTTTATTGCCGCTCAAGTGACTGCCGCGCTATGAGGGATTTTCTGCGCCAGCGTAGGTAAATTAACGGAGAATGGGCATTCTGAACTTCAAGTAGAATCGACACCTAACGTCGCATCCTGTACCGCCCTGATGATGCTTTATGACCAATTCGCCATTGTCCTCCGAAGACTTGTCAGACACCTTTGCCCGTCTACCTGTGATCGATCCGTCCACCTTTGAATCTGTGAAAATGATGTTGGGGGATGATGCTCCTAGTTTTATCGCCGATCTGGTGCAATCCTATTGCGAGGATTTTCCGGGATTGATGGAGGGGTTGCAGGCGGCGATCGCCACCCAAAGTCCCCCAGCGGTGCAAAGTAGTGCCCACGCCGTCAAGTCCAGCAGTGTCACCTTGGGGGTATTGCGGGTGGCCCGTCTCGCGGAACAAATCGAAAAATTGGCGAAACAAGGTGATCTGAGCCAAGCCCTCAATTTGACCCAACAAATTGAAGCCGAATATGCCCAAGCCCAAACGGTTTTGGCCACTTACATGCAGTAGGCAGGCATTGCTGAATTTAGGGATGAGCTAAGAGAGGGCGTGAACGATTACCCGTGGCGTTACTCATCCACCTGATAGCCAAACTCGGCCAGTTGGCGGGCTGATTGTCGCCACCGGGGTTGGACTTTGACAAAAATTTCCAAATAAACCTTGCCAGCAATTAACTTTTGCATTTGCTCCCGCGCCGCACTGCCAATTGCCTTCAGCATTCCCCCCTGTTTGCCAATCAAAATCCCCTTTTGCGAGTCCCGCTCCACATGAATCGTCGCTAACACACGGGTGATCGTCGGTTCTTCCACCACCTGGTCGATCGCCACTGCTACGGAATGCGGTACTTCCTCACGGGTCAGCAACAAAATCTGCTCCCGAATTAACTCGCCCATAATGAACCGTTCCGGTTGATCCGTCACCAGATCAGGGGGGTAATAGTACGGGCCAGGGGCAAGCTGGGTGATCAGTTGGGTTTGCAGGGTGGCTAACCCGTCTCCCGTCAGGGCAGAAAACTTTACCAATGGCCACTGTCGGGATGCAGCCAATTCAGCGTAACTGTGATCAATGGGATGA
>CAZJZR010000105.1:0-6441 GCA_964550475.1 uncultured bacterium | reverse complement strand
CTGCTGACATTACCCGACTCAGACCGCTGATCAATTTTGTTCAAACCCAGAATTACGGGGGTTCCCGGTTGATGGGTCAGCAGGTCAGCGATGTAGCGATCGCCCGTCCCCAAGGGCACCGAACCATCCACCACAAATAACAGCACATCCACCGAACGGATCGCCGCCTGAGCATTTTTCACCAACACCTGTCCCAACCGATGGTGGGGCTTGTGGATGCCGGGAGTATCGACAAAAATAATTTGGGCCGTATCCGTCGTCAGGATCCCCCTTAACCGATTGCGGGTGGTTTGTGCCACCGGTGAGGTAATGGCAATTTTTTGCCCCACCAACTGATTCATCAACGTGGACTTGCCCACATTAGGCCGGCCAATAATCCCCACAAAGCCAGACCGAAATCCCGTTGGAGCGACCGGGATGATCGCCAAACCCAAGCTGTCCATCAGCCCCATTGCTCCAGATATTGGTTCAAGTCTTCGATTAAGCGGTTTAATTCCGCTTCAGTTGTTACCCGAACCCGCTCATCCCGCAAGGTGATCAGCACTTTAGCGGCAAATGGCGATGGCCAAATGTTGGGATTGCAGAACACTTCCAGAAACACATCTCCCGTGTAGCGGTGTTCCATGGCCGGTTTGGGCGTGATGCTGCCTGTGCGACTGCCGGGGGTGGCATGGGCAGCCACCGCTTTCAAGTTGGTCATCAATTGGGCGATCGCGGCTTGCAAATCCCTAGCGGCTTGAGGCGTAAAGTTAAAAGCCACGGAACCTTCTGCCAAATTTAAGGTTAATTGTCCGACAGACATGGGCGATTAGCCTGAAATGAACGAATTCCCTGATCCTACTGCACAGGATGGAGCGGTTGAGGTTTCGTTAAAATTATCTTCGGTAATGGGTGATGGGTGATGGGTAATGGGGCAGGAGGAATCTGCTGGGGTGAGATGGCAATCCGAGTGGAGTCACAAACCTGACGGGTTGTTCAACTGGCAGAACAAGGGGCTGAAGCCCCTTGCCTGGTTGGGACTGATTGAGAGATTCTGCGTAACGGCTCAGGTGGATCAACACTGAATTGTTTGATCCATCAGGGTTGGGGAACGCACCCCCTACAGGGTGATCTTGTGTGCGGTTACTTGCCAATAATTTCCCGTATGCGATAAATCGGGCGGTCTTGCGATTCGTGATAGGTTCGCATCAACAATTCTGCCAGTAGCCCAAAGCTGAATAACTGAATTCCGGTAATAAACAACACCACGGTCAGAATCAACAAAGGGCGATCGCCAATGTCTTGCCCCAGCCCCAATTTGACATAGGCCAGATAAATCGCCAGCAAAATCCCCACCAACGTAGATACTAGCCCCAAGAACCCAAACACATGCATCGGACGGGTGAGGAATTTCTTCATAAAGAAGACGGTGAATAGATCCATCAACACCCGAAAGGTGCGGTCTAGTCCATATTTACTCTTACCGAATTGACGAGCATGATGGCGCACAGGGATTTCGGTAATGCGTGCCCCTTCAATAAACGCTAACGCTGGCAAAAAGCGGTGCAGTTCGCCATACAAATGCATATCCGCTACCAATTCAGCCCGATAGGCTTTCAGGGAACACCCATAGTCGTGCAGGCGCACCCCTGTGACTTTTGTAATCAACCAATTGGCAATGCGCGAGGGCAATAATCGGGTCAATGCTGCATCTTGCCGCTGTTTGCGCCAACCACTGACCAAATCATAGCCCTCTTCTAACTTAGTGACGACGGTGGGAATGTCCAACGGATCATTTTGCAAATCCGCATCCATCGTCACCACCACTTTGCCCCGTGCGTGGTCAAATCCCGCCGCCATCGCTGGAGTTTGGCCATAATTACGGCGCAAAATTACAGCTCGTAGGTCATTCCGACTTTGCGCCAGTTGATGTAACAGTTCGCTAGAGCCATCGCTAGAGCCATCATCAACGCAGACAATTTCGTAGCGATAGCTAGTGGTCGCTAACACCTCTGCGATCGCCTGCACTAACCTTGGCAAACTTTCCACTTCGTTGTAAACAGGAACCACCACCGACAAATCAATACTTGCATCGGTTTCGTGATGCAGGCGATGGGATGCAGTCCTCACAGATATCCTTTCCTCACTTGATGGCAGGCAGCGATTTGATCATCACTCGTGAAAATCATAACCACCGAAATCACAATTACCGAAATCATAACTACCGAATCCGCACAAAGCCAACTTTTTCGACTAGAGCTTGACCTTCTTGGGTCAACAGGAAATTCGCATAGGTGTTGCCCGCCTGTTCTTCTAGACTGCCATCCTGCCGAATCACCACAAATAAGTTGCGCGTCAGGGGATATTGTCCAGCTTGGAATGCAGCGATGTTGAGTTGGTTGCGTTGAGCCGGACAGTTACTTAACGGGATGAAGGGAGTTTGATAGGGTGGGACGAATGCACTGGCAGACCGTCCAATGGGAATCGGTTTGATCGTACATTGTGGAACCACCTCCGGAGCCGAAGCAAAGTAGATGCTGCCGGGATTCGTCGCCACTTGGCGCAGGGCTTCGGTTGTTGTGTTAACCAACCGCACCGTAGGCGCAAAAGCCGCTTTTGCCAACACATCATGCACAAACAGTTCCACGGTGCCACCAGAGTTGAGGGGGCGGGAAATGGGCACAATCGGGAGGTTTGGGCCACCCACCTGTCTCCAGTTGCGAAGTTGTCCGGTGTAGATGCCCTTCAGTTGACTGAGGGTGAGTCCCGTGATGGTTAAATTGGGATGTACCGCTACCGCTAAGCCATCGATCGCCACCGAGACTTGCTTGATCTGAAATCCCCGTTGTTGGGCTTGCTGATACTCACTATCTTCAAGTGGGCGAGAGGAATGGGCAAAGGCGAGTTGGCCATTCAGCAGCATCTTAATCCCACTGGTGGAACTGGGCGCACTGCCGACGGGATCGATATAGCGCAGTTGAAATTCTGGTCGTGCGGTTTGAATGGCCGGATCGACGGCTAAGCGGATCGGTGCCCAAGAGGTGCTGCCCCCGTAGCGAAATACGCCAGCCGGAACATTTGCCACTTGCGCCAATTTGGCGATCGCGCCTGCGGATGCAGCTCCAGACGATGCGGTGGTCGATTGCGGCGGGGCATTGCTGCCTGGAATCGAGCTGAACACCGTGCTGAGGTTTCCCCCCGATCGCCCGACAAACCACCAATATCCGCCCCCAACCAATCCCAAGGTGATCAGTAACGACAGGATCAAAATTGGCGTTTCATTGCGCTGAGCCATAGTGATTGTGAAAGCGGCGTATCAGAGGCAAGGGACTTGCAGACGAGTGCAATCTGCGTTAGCACAATCCTACCAGTCAGTTGCAAAAAACCTCAGTAGCCTAGAGCAGGGTCAGCGATCTCTATCAGTTGCAGGCAAGGCAATCAGCATCCCACTCGCAGTGCCCTGAAAAGGGCTGTAGCCATTACCTATTACCCATTAGGGAGAAGCGTGAAAATAAAGTACCCATAGATTAAACACGATGCGTTACGGCTGAAGCCTAACGCATCCTACGCCTATTACCTATTACCACCAACAAAATCTGACGTTGCTGAATTTAGGGATGAGCTAAGAGTTGGATGAATTGAAACTTCGTTGCAATTCATCCTGCTATTCAGCAACATCCAAAATCTATCCAGCCAGCCTCAGGTGTGTTAGTTTACCTGGTGTTTGGGTGTGGTATCCGGAAGTGCGATGATGGCAAATAGCAATGGCGGCTTTTGGTCAGATTTGCGAGCGTTTATTTTGCGCGGTAGTGTTGGCGATTTCGCTGTTGCCGTGATCATCGGTGCGGCGTTTGACCAGATGATTCAATCATTGGTCGTGGATGTGCTGACCCCAACAGTGCTTAGGGATCTGCAAGTAAATAAAATACCCAGCGTAGGATGCGTTACGCTTCAACCGTAACGCATCATCTTTAAATTTAAACTATGGGAAATTTAAACTATGGGTACTTTAACTATGGGTACTTTATTTTTACGCTCCTCTCTTAGTCCCACGCTAACAGCGGCTCAGGTGGATGATTTGCAGCCTTGAATGGGATTAATCGGAATTGATAAACTGGCCAGTGGGCATGATGCAGATGGATGCGGGGGACGGCAAATCTACGGCAGCACCTGGAACTCTTTATGTAGTGGGCACTCCCATTGGCAATCTAGAGGATATGAGTGTCCGAGCGGTGCGAATTTTGCAAACCGTCAACACCATCGCCGCTGAAGACACCCGCCACACGGGCAAACTGTTGCACCATTTCCAAATCACCACACCGCAAATTAGCTACCACCAACACAACCAAGCCAGTCGCATCCCTGCCCTCGTGGAACAATTGCGGCAGGGAGCCGCGATCGCCCTTGTCAGTGATGCGGGGATGCCAGGGATTTCCGATCCGGGGTATGACTTGGTGCAAGCCTGTGTCGCGGCGGCAATTCCCGTCGTGCCGATTCCGGGACCCTGTGCCGCGATCGCTGCCCTCAGTGCTGCCGGACTCCCCACAGATCGGTTCGTCTTTGAAGGTTTTTTACCGGCCAAAGGGCAAGCCCGTCGGCAACGGTTAAGTGAATTACAAACGCAAACGCGGACGATGGTGCTCTACGAAGCTCCCCATCGCCTCACGCAGACCTTAGAGGATTTGGCGATCGCCCTAGGCACTGATCGGGCGATCGTCCTGGCGCGGGAATTGACCAAACTGCACGAAGAATTTTGGCGCGGTACGCTGGCGCAGGCGATCGCCCATTCCGCCACCCATCCCCCCAGAGGTGAATTCACCCTGGTGATTGCCGGAGCCACCCCAACAGCAAGGCAGTGGTCAGAAGCCGAACTATTAGTAGAATTACAAACGTTGATTAATCAAGGTTTATCCCACTCGGAAGCCAGTCGCCACCTGGCTAACCAAACCCAACTCTCTCGGCGCAACCTTTATCAACTGGCACTCACACTCAAAGCCGCGTCATCATAGAATTACTGCGACCAGACCTTCATCCCCTCCCCCTTTTTACCCGTCTTTACCCTATGCACACTTGGCACTGGCATACCTCCGAAGGCTTGTCCTACCTCCGTTGTAGTCTACTTGCCCCTTGGTCTCACGGCTTTTTTACCCAGCAGGCGTGGCCACACACCCCGGATGTCTTGGTCACTGCGCTACACCACCGTGCCAAAGCCTATCGAATTCGCCAAGTCCACGGCAATACTGTCCTCAAGGCCGATGAGTCCTGGCGACACCTGCCCCACGCCGACCTCCCCCCTGGGGATGCCATCATCAGCCACACCTCCGACCAAGCGGTTTGGGTCTGTTCGGCAGACTGTACCCCAGTGCTAATTGCCGATGCTCGGACTGGGCACGTTTCCGCTATCCACTCCGGTTGGCGTGGCACTGCGGCCAAAATTGTCCCCGCCGCGATCGCCCATTTGCAAGAGCACGGTAGCCAACTGGCCGATCTGCGGATTGCCATGGGGCCAGCGATTTCTGGGGATGTCTATCAAGTTTCCGCCGATGTGGCTATCCAAGTTGGTGCCAGCCTCCAACCGATGGTCAGCACAACCGAGCCAACCCCGGCGGCGATCGCCACTGATTTGACCAACTTACAACAACTCCCCGACTCGCCCATCCGACCCGATCCAGAACCCGGTAAAGTCCGCTTGGATGTGCGGCGCGTCATCGCCCTTCAGCTAGAGCAACTGGGCATCACTCCCGAACAAGTGGCGATCGCCCCCCACTGCACCTACCAACAACCCGACCACTTCTTCTCCTATCGTCGCGATGGTCTCAAAAAAGTCCAGTGGTCGGGTATTGTCAGTCAGTGAGGTATCAGGTGGTAGCAGAAGGCATGGCTGGACAACCAGCCATTATTTATGATCGTGATATTTGGACTAGCATTTGCAGCAGGGACAATGGCTGAGCACAACGTTAACGCAAGCGCAGTTTTTCCAGCTTGAGCTACCTTGAGCTACAAAGACGCATTTAAGCATCTAGGGGTAACAGAGTTACATCCGTGGGCGATCGCGGCCACCCCTGTACCGATTAGCGACTTTTTGGTCGCGAGATCGACATCTATGGCATGGTCACTAATGGCGAAGGCTGGAAGTTTTACCAGGTAAGAACTGCGGGCGTGGTATATGAGTTGCTGTTACATGGCATTGGTGAAATGTCGATTTTGTTGGGAATTCGCCGCGCTTTTTTTCAGTTCTGTCAACAGAATTTGGATCGTCTAAATTAAGTATTAGTCGATGCACGCGCACTAGCCCTTTCTCGCCGTTCCCTATGCCCTTTGGGCAGGCTACGCCAACGACAAGCTCAGAGAACGGTGAGAATGTTGAGAGAGGGGCAATCAATTCATCCGCCAGATTAAAGGAGTCACTAAGCACCATGGCAGGTTGGGATATTGTTCAAAAAGCATTTTATTTAGGTGTAG